>JAFQKN010000106.1 GCA_017396895.1 Clostridia bacterium | reverse complement strand
GTTATACAGATACAGGCAAAAGGCTTGAAACGGAGCCGGGGTTGATTCTTGCGTGTTTTGAAAAAAGATGTTAAAAGAGGTGTTGGATATGGCAAAAGTATATTTAATATGTGGCAAAATCTGCAGCGGAAAAAGTACATACGCAGAGCAGTTGCGTGTTCAGAATAACGCTGTGTTGCTTTCTACAGACGAAATAACTCTTGCTTTGTTCGGTCAGCATTGTGGCGATAATCACGATGCTTATGTGGAAAGAACACAAAACTACTTGTTCAATAAATCATTGGAACTCATAGAGGTCGGAATCAATGTAATTCTTGATTGGGGCTTTTGGATGAAGGAAGAAAGGGATTATGCACGAGAGTTCTATAATAGCCGAAATATAGATTGTGAATTCCATTACATTGATATCAGTGATGAAACTTGGAAGGTACGCCTAAAGAAAAGAAACAGTGAGGTAATAGCCGAAACGACAAGTGCCTATTATATTGATGATAACCTTGCTGAAAAATTTGCTGCTATATTTGAAGTTCCGAGCGAAGATGAAATTGATGTTATTTATCAAGGTGATATAAATGGAGTTAAATGAGTTTATAAAGCTGAAAAACATAATTGTCAGAGATAATGAACATTTGAGGGTTATCAAGTGTTTTTATCCATATCTTCGTAGCGTTTCCGATGATGAACATTTATTGCCGTCAGTAATTGGAAAAATGCTTGCCCTTGATTTGACAGACGTTTCAGTTGATACCGCCTGTTTTAATGGTGTCAATGACGGTAGCAAACCTCCTTATGACAATGTTGACCTATATATTAAGTTGAATAACGATATAAAAGTTTTTGTTTACGGAAGAAAACAGGAACGTCTTACTGACCTGAAAGAAAATGAGTATGTAATATTTTTTATTTCAAATGACATGTCAGATAGTATTACTCGTTCAGAGAATAATCATATAATTATTTGACTTTAGGAGAACAAAAATGCAGTACAGAATAATGACAGAAGATGATATTCAAAAGGTTGTGCCGCTTTATATTGATTATTACAACAACAATGAAGACGGTGAATGGACAACCGAAACTACGTACAGACGTATTCATCAAGTATGGAGCCGTGAAAACTCGTACTGTTTGATTTTGGAAGACCGAGAAACAGTTTTAGGTTTTGCAATGGGATATTTTGAGCAGTATGATGATTGCTTTGCTTATGATCTGGTTGAGATTGTTGTATCAACCAAATTACAAAATCAAGGTATTGGAACAAAGTTTATGAACGAACTTGAGAAACGGGTAAAAGGAAAAGGTGCTATGCTGATACAGTTGCAAGCAGTCAACGATGAACATCACAATCATTTTTATGGTAAACTCGGTTACAGAGACGCAACAAACCTTACGCTAAAAACAAAGATATTATGCGAATAGGATGATAGACATAAGTATTTCATATTACAGTTTGATATGTAAACCTTTTGATTAAAAATAACTCCAAACGCTTGCAAGCGGGCGGCGTTTCTGTTATGATAGGGAAGAATTTTCAGAAACGGAAGTACGTATGAAAGAGAATCTGCTCATTCGCCTGCGAAACGGCGATGAATTGAATAACAGACAGCAGGTGACGATGATCCTGCAACTGAGTCTGCCTTCGATCATGGCACAGTTGTCAAGCATTGTCATGCAATACATTGATGCGTCCATGGTCGGTCAACTCGGCGCGCAAAGTTCGGCATCCATCGGGCTTGTAGCATCCAGTACGTGGCTTTTTAACGGCATCTGTTCGGCGGCGGTCACGGGTTTTTCGGTGCAGGTGGCACAACTCATCGGTGCCGGCAGGCAGAAAGATGCACGAACGGTCATGAAACATTCTTTTGTGATCTCGTTCGGCATTGCGTGCTTGCTCTGTGTGTTGGGTACGGGCATCAGCGGTGTTTTACCTGTCGCACTGGGCGGAAATGCCGATATCATTGCGGATGCAACCGCATATTTTCGTATTTATGCACTGTCATTGCCTTTTGTGCAACTCAACAATATTGCCTATGCCATGCTGCAGGCAAGCGGCAATATGCGTACACCGAGTGTGCTGTATATAATTATGTGCGTTCTGGATGTGCTGTTAAATTTCCTGTTGATCTTCCCGACGCGTCAGATCGGCGGTTTTAACGTTCCGGGGGCCGGGCTCGGTGTAGCCGGTGCATCGTTGGGGACGGCGTTGTCTTACGCGGTCGTGGCGGTTCTGATGATGTTCTTTTTGCTCGTCCGTTCGGACAGCCTGCATCTTCGTCGGGGCGAAGGCTTAAAAATGGCGAAAGATACGCTGAAAGCGGCCGCAAAGATCGGTATTCCCGTTGGCGTGGAACAGATGATCATGTCGGGTGCACAGGTCATGGGAACGCGCATTGTTGCTCCGTTAGGCACGGTTGCCATTGCCGCGAACTCATTTGCCATTACTGCGGAAAGTTTGTGTTATATGCCCGGTTACGGCATCGGCAGTGCCGCAACAACACTCATCGGACAGAGCATCGGTGCAAAGAGGACGGATCTTACACGTCGATTGGGGTGGAAAACCACCGCGTTGGGTATGATCGTCATGGGAATTGCCGCGGTGCTGATGTTTATTTTTGCCCCTTTTATGATCGGTATTATGACACCCGATGCGTCGGTTGTGGCACTCGGTGCACAGGTGTTGCGTATTGCCGCATTCATTGAACCTTTTTATGCCGCTTCTATCGTTGCCAACGGTGTGTTCCGCGGTGCGGGAGATACCTTGATTCCCAGTATTCTGAATTTTGCCAGTATGTGGGCGGTGCGTTTGCCGCTGGCGGCAATATTGTCGAAACAGTACGGTTTGAAAGGCTACTGGTTTGCCATGTGCATCGAACTGTTTGTTCGCGGTGTTTTGTTCCTTTTCCGTCTTGCAAGCACAAAATGGATGAAAAAGAAAATATGAGAATACTAAAAAGCCGTCCGCAGATCTGCTCTGCGGACGGCTTCGTTTGGTTGTATGTTATTGTAAGGCTGTAACGGTTTCGTATGCAGATTTGGTGGCATTTGCAAGATTTCCTAAACGGTCGGCATCACCGATCCTGAAAATGCGCCAGTTGGTTTGCTGTAATTCTTCCCACAGTTGTGTGCGCGGTTTAGAGCCGAGTGCCAATACTACAGCATCTACAGGTATTTCCGTTTTTGCACCTGTTTGCGTATTTTGAGAAACCACTCTGTCTTTATAGATTTCACACACTTTTTCGTTGGTTCGTATGACCGTGCCGGCCTCCAGAATACGAGGAAGCATATCGTCAATATGTTGCATCCAGGCACCCGGAGCAATTTCGGAACTCATTTCAAGAATGGTCGTACGGTTGCCTGCTTCGTTGAGGAACTCTGCAGTTTCCAGTCCCGTAAAGCCGGAGCCGATGACAGCGATATTTTTGTCTGTCATTTTCACTTTGCCGGAAAGAATATCTTCAAAAGTGTAAAGGTCTTCGTAGGTATACAAGCCGTCGAAGAAGGGTTTGTATGCAGAACTTCCCGTTGCGCAGAAAACGGCATAGGGATGAATGTCTGCAATGGCTTCTACGGTTGCAGGTGTTCCGAAACGGAATTTTGCACCGTGCTCAACGCACATTATATAAAGATCCTGTGTGAACCAATCAATTTTATCTTTTTTTGGCGGCATTTTGGCAAGATTGATCTGTCCGCCGGGTGCATCTTCCTTTTCAAAAACAGTCACGTCAAATCCACGCTGTGCAAGAAT
>JAFQKN010000010.1 GCA_017396895.1 Clostridia bacterium | reverse complement strand
GTGCGGCTCACTTAATATACTACACACAAACGCATTTGTCAAGACCTTTTTTGAAATTTTTTTACAATTTTTTTTGCATTGCCAAAAAACACAAAACAGGGAATCGTGCAGTGTATTATTGTGAGGAAATCGCCATGCGGGAGCAGGGGAGTTTCTGCTCCCGCATGGCTGATTTTATTGATTAAAGAGGGCGATGATAGGTGTCAGTACGTTCCAGAATGCATTGCGAAAGAATGCAAAAATGTCTTTCCATAATGGCGTATTCTTATAATAGAAAAAATCTCCGATCCAATCTGCATTGATGTCAGCTTCAAGATCTGCATTCTCTCCGAAAACGTAAGTAATGCCGTTGTTGATGTCTTCCATTGTCTTGTCCTCCTTATTGCATCATTTCAACATGAAAAAAACGGGTAATGCGGTATAAAAAGTTGTTGAAAAACGCGATCAATTCTCTGAGAATTGCATTGATATCCATACTGTTCACCTTTCTTTTATTGTTATTTTACCAAGATGTGCCCCACAGAATTTCACGTATGCCCGTAACGAGCAGCGTTCTGCCGAAAATGAAGTTTATGATGTCAACGAAAATGCGGAAGAAATAAGAAAAGTCGTAGGTCGGCACGATCACCGAGTCCCATACGATGTCATCACAGTGTACGGGGAAGGCCTGTGAATACAGAATGCCGCCGTCTCCCGTGATCTGGAATCGGACATACATTCCGAGTTCTTCATCCGTAAAATCATCCAAACAAAGACTTGTGCAGTCTGTTCCTTCCCGAATGACTTCGCCGTTGGAGATCCATTTGATGTAATTGTATTCTCCACCTTCGAAAGAAACGGTGTCGGTATCGTTGTTGACCGTTACGCTGTAAACGGCAGGCGGAGCACCTTCTCCGACAAAATCTTCACCGAGATCTTTTCTTGCATATCGACCGACGGAAAACCATGCACCGCTTTCCATGCATGTGCGTAAGTTTTCAAGTGTGTTTGCAGGCATACACATCATCGTAAATGCGCGGTCATATTCGTCGATCAGATGTCCGTCCGAAAACGTGATTCCCGATACGTTTCTGCCTTGCGGCAGAGTCAATTGCAAAAGATTGTCCCACAGGTCGATGTCGTATCTTGTACGGTTGTTTTTTCCTGAATTAACATCGAAAGCAATGCAGGAATCGTAATTGAGGAATATGTTTGCAAACTTGTTGATGTAATACGGTTCATCCGCGCGGTCGGGATCATCTTCACAACCGACAAATTCACCCGTATGATCCAAAAAACTCAATCCGCCGTCCTTTTCGACTTCTCTGACAACGGTTTCGTAATCACCGTAAATCCCCATTTTTGCCTGTCCGTAATCTGACCAGAATGTGTTGACGTGGCAATCGTTGATGGGGGTAGCTCCGTTTGCTTCGCAAGCGGTCGTTACTTCCAGCATACCGCGTCCGTTTCTGTCTGTGCCGTCTAAAATCTCCTGTCTGCGTTCACTTGTGAGAACGACGGGATCTTGCATCAGTGTTCTTTCAAACTTTACTGCGCGGTACAGCGGAACCATTTGCGGCACCTGATCCCACTGTGCACCGATCACGGCATGGTCGCTGATTGCAAGAATGTCAAATCCGAGACGGTAATGTTCTTCTACACATTCCGCGATATTCGGAGCACCGTCACTGGCATTCGTGTGTACGTGTAAAGCCGCCTTATACTGATCCCATGTCTCCCAATCTACTTCTTTATACGGATTGTCAACGGTGTAATCACGGTCTGTTGATTCGTTGAGATATGTAACGGTCACATTCTCAATTTCCGCATCCGTCGTTCTTGCCTGCGCAGGAACGGCTGCAGGCAAAAGCAAAACGAAACACATGCACGCACACAGCGTCCTTTTAAATTGTCTTTTCATTTTTCCAACTCCTCATTATGTTTTTATTTAAATAAAAAGTCCGCCTTAAAAAAAGGCAGACTTTTTCTATCATTTAAGTTTCATTTTGTGATTTCATTTCATCCGATTCTTCAGCATGGCTGTTAATTTCTTCGGGATCACGGTAAGTCGCAACAACGCTCTTGAGGGCATTGCGCACCAATTCCGAACCGCCGCCGCTTTCCGTTTCGGTGACAGCCTGTTGCAGAAGTTGCAGATTTTCCTGCATTTTTTCCCGCGTAAGGGGGGCATCGTGCTCAATAAAGATCATATCGTTATCTGTCTTTGATAAATTTTCGTCTCTGATGAGCAATTCTTCATACAGTTTCTCACCCGGACGCAGACCGATCTCAACAATGTCAATATCTTCATACGGACGCAATCCGCTCAGACGGATCATATTTTCGGCAAGGTCAAGAATTTTTACGGGTTTTCCCATGTCTAAAACGAACAGTTCGCCGCTTTTTGCCATTGCACCTGCCTGCAACACCAATTGTGATGCTTCCGGGATGGTCATGAAGTAACGGATGATGCGTTTGTCTGTAATGGTGATCGGGCCGCCTTTTTCGATCTGTTTGCGGAACAACGGAATAACGGAACCGTTTGAGCCGAGCACGTTGCCGAAACGAACGGCGGCAAATGACGTTTGGCTGTCAGTGCGGCATTGAATGACCATTTCGCACACACGCTTGGTGGCTCCCATGACATTGGTCGGATTGACTGCTTTGTCCGTGGAAACCAAAATAAACTTTTTAACGCCGTATTTCTCGGCCATATCAGCCGTGTTTGCGGTGCCGAAGCAGTTGTTTTTGATTGCTTCGCAACAACTGTGTTCCATTAACGGCACATGCTTGTGTGCGGCGGCATGGAATACGATATCGGGTTTGTATTTTTCAAAAACCGTTTCAAGCCTTTTGCGATCACGAACAGAACCGATCTCAACCTCCAAGGGCAGTTTGTCGCCGTACTTGCGGATCAGTTCCTGCTGAATATCATAGGCATTGTTTTCGTAAATATCAAAAATAATCAGTTTTTTCGGTTGTAATTTTGCAATCTGCCGACAGATCTCACTTCCGATGGAACCGCAACCGGTCACAAGTACGCACTTGTCCTTATAATATGCTTTGGATTCTTTGTTGTTGATCTTCAGGCTGTCGCGGAACAAAAGATCTTCAATATGGATCTCACGCAATACTCTGCGTTCATTTTCCGCTTCTTCGGGACTTGTTTTGACAGGGAAGTCATACATTTTGACTTTACAGCCGGTCTGTGAATAAAAACGGTGTAAATTGCTGGCCATTTCATTGTCAATGTTTGGCAATGCAATGAAAATCTCTTGTACGGGTAAGGATTTAATGAGTTCAACGGTATGTTCATCTTCGGCATAAACCTTCAAGCCATGGATCTTGCCGCCGATTTTTTCATTATTTGTGTCAATAAAACAAACCGGTCTGTAATGTGCGGCATCATTGTATTGCAGTTGCTCAACAAGGCTGGAACCGATTTGCCCTGCACCTACAATGGCGACACCGATTTTGTTCAAATCTGTCGGTTTTACATTCAAATGGCGGTAATACTGCTGATAAACAAAGCGAGAAGTAAGTGTCAGCACGTCGAACATGGCAACCACGGAAGCCGATTGCCAGATGCCGAAATAGGCCGGAATGCGAATATTCAAAGCGTAGGTTGCAAAAAGAGCCGCAATACCGCCGATCACATCGGCAGTAACCATTTGCAAATAGGCTTTGGAGTTGGCATAACGCCAAACGTTGGAGTAAACGCCGACAACGACGCGGCTGACAAATAAAAGCAATAAGAAGATCACGAGGTTGATGATATAACCGCTTTTGTTGATATCAACGCTTGTGGAGGAGAGAGTTGCAATGAAAGCCGTTGCTATATAAACGATAAAAAAACTGATCAAATCAACCAGCAATAACAACCATTTACGCTTATTTTTTACATCCATTTATATATAATCCCTTTATTTTTGAAGATATTTTTTTATATTATACTTAATTACGCAAAAGATGTCAACCAAAATAACAAATTATCCGCAAATAAATTCAAAAGGCTGTATCGTTGCCTCCGTGCGGAGGTTTTGATACAGCCTTTTTTTGAGCGATATGGTTAATCTGTTCGCAAGGCTTCCACAGGATCCTTCTTTGCGGCGATGCCCGATGGAATCAGCCCTGCAATAAAGGAGAGCAGAACACTGATGCCGATGAGAATGAGTGCGGCACCGACTGAAAGAGATGCGGCGGCCGGTACTTGTGTCAAATACTTCAGCAGGAGATTGATCGGAATTTCCAACAACAGTGTCACTCCGATACCCAAGCAACCCGAAGCAAGACCGACAATGATCGTTTCTGCATTGAAAACGCGGGAAACGTCTTTTTTGGATGCACCGATACTACGCAGAATGCCGATTTCCTTTGTGCGCTCAAGAACGGAGATATAGGTAATAATTCCGATCATGATAGAAGAAACGACAAGAGAAATGGCAACGAAACAGACCAGAACGTACGTTACGATGTTCAGAATGCTCGTAATGCTGTCCAATAGAATACCGATCAGGTCGGTGACTTGAATGGCATACGATTCAAAACCGAGTGCCTCCACCTGTTCATTGTAGTAATCGACGACCTGTTCGAGTTCTGCTTTTGTTTCAAAGTTTTTCGGATACAGATAAATGGAGGACGGCGTGAGTTTGTTTGCGTATCCCATTTTTGCGAGATTGCTGTTGAATGTATCATCGGACGATACACTTTCGAGATAGGCTTTTTTCAGTGCGTTTGCCTGTTCTTCCGTCAAAAAACTCTCCATCATGGATTGCATAAGCGGCGTCAGCGTTGAGAAATCAATAATGGAAGACATATCCGTAAGATCAACCGTGGACAGATCGACGTCTGCCGCCATGCTCATGAACGGAGACAGGTCCAATTTGTTCATATCAATTACGGACAGATCGATATCGGCAAGTCGAATTTGCGATACATCCGTATTTGCAAATGCTTTTCCTGTTAAGATATTCAGTTCGGGATTGGCAAGTTGTTGTTTGACTACCTCGCTGTTCTCGGTCTGTGTGATTGCCCAATCCATAAGCTCGGACATGAAACCGATACCGCCCGTTGCCGCGGCAAGTGTCAGATCCTCATCGGGGCACAGGATTCCGACGATTTTCAATTCCATTCCGTTGTTGATCGCATCGCGCAGGAACAGGTCATTTTCTCTGAAATCATCCCAACAACCGGTTGTTTCATTGTAAGCAAAACAATCCGCATTCAGCACGAGTTTGAATCGCATATCCAGTATTTCGTCAAATGAATAACTCTCTTGAAGCCCCGTATCCACAGTACTGCCGTTGGCAAGTGTTGCCATCATGTCCTCGGTAAAAGTAGACATATCCTTCAGGCCCAGTGCGTACTGTACCAACTCATTCATGGAATAGTTCTGATCGACGATGAGAACAACTTCTGTCATATCCGTCGGAAAACGACCTGCAACAATGTCATATTGCATATCGAGCAATTCTTCGTCACCGATGAGTTGCATCCACATATTCATGGGCATCATAGATGTCGAGCCCAGCATATCTGTCATGCCGCCTGCCATGGAACTGAAATCATCCATGAAACTTGCGGGATTGACTTTTATGATCTTTTCGGATACGTCAGCCCTGTAAATATTCAGAACCGTACTGTAATTGTATGTGATCTCGTTGCAAAGTTCATCGAATACATCGCGATTGTCTTCGATGTATTGACGGAAACTTGTGAGATTGTTGACCGATGCTTCCGCTAAAAATGCATTGATCATTTCGTTCATCGCGGTATTGACATAGATCGCATCTTTTTCATGGTCGGGATTGATCATGGATTCTCCGATACCCGTCATGGTAGACATCAATGCATTTGTATCAAGGGATTGCTGTTCAACCGTGATCGGAATGGAAAGCATGGTCTCTTCTTGGATTCGATCGATATAATTCTGAATGCCGGTAGACAATGCGAGGATCAACGCGATGCCGATGATGCCGATACTGCCTGCAAATGCGGTTAAGATCGTACGCGTTTTTTTTGTCATCAGGTTTTGCAAACTCAGAGACAAAGCCGTTTTGAACGACATACCGCTTTTTCCTTTGTTTGCAGTGCTTTTTTCTGCGGCCAAAGCGGCAAGTTCGGCGGCTTCTTCTTCCTCTGTGAACGGATTTGTGTCATCCACAACAACACCGTCGGCAAAGCGAATGATGCGGTTTGAGTATTCTTCTGCCAACTCAGGATTGTGCGTAACCATGATGATAAGGCGGTCTTTTGCGATCTCTTTCAGAATGTTCATGATCTGCACGCTGGTTTCACTGTCAAGCGCGCCCGTGGGCTCGTCAGCAAGCAGAATTTCAGGATCGTTGATGAGCGCACGTGCAATGGCAACGCGTTGCATCTGTCCGCCCGAAAGTTGATTCGGCTTTTTGTTGATGTGATCTCCCAATCCGACCTGTTCGAGTGCTTTGACAGCACGTTCGCGACGTTCTTTTTTGTCAACACCGGAAAGTGTCAAAGCCAACTCTACGTTCGCAAGAATTGTTTGATGTGGGATCAGGTTATAACTCTGGAAAACGAAACCGACGGAGTGATTGCGGTAGGTGTCCCAATCCAGATCCGTGAAATCTTTAGTGGATTTCCCGTTGATGATGAGATCTCCGTCCGTATAGCGGTCCAGACCGCCGATGATGTTCAATGTTGTTGTTTTGCCGCAACCGGAAGGGCCCAGAATGGATACAAATTCACTCTTGCGGAAACAGAAACTGATTCCTTTGAGTGCCATCAGTTTTTCTTCGCCGGAGGCATATTCTTTTGTGATATTTTTCAGTACAAGCATACCTTATTCCTCCGAGTCTTTTTTCTTTTTGGCTTTGGTTGCCGGATTTTTCTTTTTGCGGATTACGATGAATACCGTAGTTGCAATGAGAAGCAAAACAATGACGATCACGGTTATGACCGTTGACAGTTTGCTGTCTTCTTTCGGCGGTTCATATTTAATGTGCGGAATCTCTTTGTTTGTTTCTTCTTCGGGCTGAGCGACAGTCGGTTCGATCACGAGCAGATCGTAGAACCATTTTACCATGTCTTCATGTGTCATGTTTTCCATTTCAGCCGAAATGGAGTCCGTATAGGATGCAAACGGATTTTCGGCACCTTCTTCTGCACCGCCCATAAAGGAGCCCGTCAGCATATTGCTGTTTTCGGGCATCTGCATGAAAGAAACAATGAAATCAACAAGGTATGCCATCACACTTTCGGAATCGGCTACCACGGTTTTGTATGAGGCATTCTTTCCACGCCATGTGCGTTTGCTTTCTTTTTCGGTCAACGTACCCAAAGAAGCCAGCGTTTTCAATGCAGGGATGGGCGGCAGAGCAAGGGCTGTTTCGCTGTCTGCGCTCTGTATTTGTGTCAGCAGTTCGTTGACCTGTTCTTCTCCGAATGTCAAATCAAATTCGATAATGTCTTCCATGACCGACATGATATCAACAGTCAGTCCCGATCCTGCAATAAATTCAAGAATCGGTGTCAACAGTGCGTAGATCATTTTCTGCAAACCGCCGTCTGAAATATAATAAGCAATTGCGGGCAGTTGTTCGGAGAGATAGGTGACCGGGGATGCGCAAATGGATTCAATGTGCGCAAACAGGGGAGTCAAAATGTTGCTGAATACGGAAGATACGGAAAGATCTTCGCTGAACTGCGCAAAAGTTTTATAAGAATCGGCAGGAACGCCCAAGGCTTCAAACAGGGGGATAATTGCGCTGTTGTAGCCGTTTGCGCCTCGTATTGTGACACTGTCAAGCAGAACGAAATCTTTGCCGGCCAATGCAAATTGCATCAGCGGGCTGAGTGTGTCCAGAACGGCAGAACAGGCAGAAATAAATCCGTCGCGGTCGCCGTCCGTAAAGCCCCATTCTATGACC
>JAFQKN010000009.1 GCA_017396895.1 Clostridia bacterium | reverse complement strand
GGCGCTGCCCTTGACCCGCAAGCTTTTGCAAAAGCTTGACCAAAAATCTTTAAATACTGACGAAGCAATTTACATTGTGCGTACAACGCTAAATCATAATTTAATTGCAGCATCCCCCAACTTTCCGTGAAGAACCAAAAAAAAGCAGAAAAAAACCGATCCAAAAAACAGGATCGGCTCAAACTTATCAATCGTATGGCACTGACTGCAATGTGCACACCGAACGGTAATACTCCAGCGTTTTGAATTTTTGCTGGGTAACGGCAAGAAAATAATGCTCTGCACATTCTTCCAAAACTTGCAACAGCGGCGCAGCCAGAGAAAAGGAAAACAATCGGTCAAACGGCGCAAACACAATGTGACGCATGGCAGACACAACACTCAACGGCAATGCAATGCCTTCCGATTGTGCACAATTGTTGCACGCCAACGTCCCGCGAAGCGGATCAAAATACATAATCTCGCTTTCAAATGCGGCACAGTGCGCACAGGCAACAATATTCGGACAGTAGCCCGACAAAACGGCAAGCCGCAGTTCAAAGATGGCCTTGAGTTGCCGCTTGTCTTTGCTGTTCTTGCATAAAAAATGCAAACTGTTCAAAAGCAGGCGCAAAAACTCCTCCCCCGTTCCGTCTTCGGGAATCGTTCTTGCGGCGGCATCACAAAAATACTGCGCCAATGCCAACGCTTCCAATGAATTGCGAAGATCAAAGAAAATCTCTTTGATATCGGCTTCACGTACAATTAAACTCTCTTTTGAGCGAACAAACGAAAAACGGCAGAATGCAAACAGTGACGTTGCGGATTGCAATTTGCTTTTTGCACCTCTTGCACCTTTTGCAAAAGCACGCAAAACGCCGTGTTCCGCTGTGAGCACGGTAATGATGCGCGTGGTCTCACCGGTTGCCTGCACACGGATCACGATGCCGTCGGCATTGAACTTATCCATATCAATCCAATCCGAAATTGTGGATGAGTGCCTGACGGTTTCGCCAGTCTTCTTTGACCTTCACCCAGCAGTGTAAATTGATCTTACATTCAAAAAAGCGTTCCATATCAATGCGTGCACGGGTAGAGATCTTTTTGAGCATGGCACCGTTTTTGCCGATGATGATACCCTTATGGCTTTCGCGTTCACAATAGATGACCGCATCAATGTCGATCATGTTACTGCCGTCTTCACGCTCTTTGAACGATTCAATGGCAACAGCCGTACCGTGGGGGATCTCTTTATCGAGGGAGCGAAGCAGTTTTTCACGAATGTATTCCGCCGCGATCACCTTTTCGGGCTGATCGGTCAACGTATCATCGGGAAACAGATGCTCGGATTCAAAGGACAGTTTTTTCAGTTCCTCCATCAGTGCATCCATACCGTTGCCGTCCAATGCACTGACGGGAATGATGGCTTCAAAATCGTAAAGTTGCGAATAATCAAAAATGACTTTCATCAGTTTTTCTTTTTCCGCAACCGTATCGATCTTATTGATAACCAATACTGCGGGAATATTTTCACGCTTGAAGCGTTTGATGAGTTCTTCTTCCGCAGGCTGAATTTTTTCATCGGGTTCCACGACCAACATACAGGCATCCATGCTGTGAATGCCTTCACCGATGGCCTTGCTCATGTGTTCATCCAATTTATTGTGCGGTTTATGATAGCCGGGTGTATCGGTGAACACCAACTGAATGTCCCCTTCGGTCAAAACGCCCATGATGCGCGTTCTCGTGGTTTGCGGCTTGGGGGAAACGATGGCGATTTTTGCACCGAGCAAACGATTCAGTATGGATGATTTGCCCACATTCGGGCAACCGACAATGGCAATAAATGCAGTGCGTGTTTTCATTTTATTCTCCGTCCAAAAAATAACTTCCGTTGCGCTTGAGACCGAGTTCGGTCAAAACTTTTTCTTCTTTTTCGCGCATATGTACCGCATCAATACCGCCCGATTCATGGTCATATCCAAGCAAATGCAGCATGGAATGAACGGTCAAAAATGCAATTTCACGCTGAAAACTGTGCCCGTATTCCAATGCCTGTGCGTGTGCTTTTTCAGCGGAAATCACAATATCACCCAACAAGCAGACACCGGTTGCGGGATTGACGTCATATTCACCGACTTCACACAGCGGAAAGGACAGCACATCGGTCTCACGGTCAATTTCCCTGTATTCCCTGTTGAGTTCGCGAATGGCGGCATTGTCAACGATACGAACGCTGATCTCCGCCGACACGGGGAAATTTTCTTCCTCCAAAACCGCATGACAGCAACGGCGGATCAACAGCCGTGTTCCGGACGGAAGGCGGTAACTTTTCTGATCGTCGGTAAAGACTACCTTTACTTTGTTCATTTTGTTTTCCTCTCTTCTTTACTGTCTTTTGGATTTTTCGTTTTTCTCGTATGCCTTGACGATGTCCTGCACCAGTTTGTGGCGCACAACATCTTTTTCCGAAAACTGCACGCATTCAATATCGGGAATGTTTTTGAGGATGCGCACAGCCTCTTTCAAGCCGCTTTTTTTGCCGTCGGGCAGGTCGATCTGCGTAACGTCACCCGTCACAACGATCTTGGAGCCGAAGCCCAAGCGCGTCAGAAACATTTTCATCTGTTCGGGGGTTGTATTCTGTGCTTCATCGAGGATGATAAAACTGTCATCGAGTGTTCTGCCGCGCATATAGGCAAGAGGGGCCACCTCAATATTGCCTTTTTCCTGGTATTTCTGGAAATTCTCAGCCCCGAGCATATCGAACAGTGCATCATACAGCGGACGCAGATACGGATCCACTTTTTGTTGCAGATCGCCGGGCAAAAAGCCGAGTTTTTCGCCTGCCTCCACAGCAGGACGCGTGAGAATGATACGGTTGACTTCTTTTGCGCGGAACGCCTTGACTGCCATAGCAACGGCAAGATACGTTTTACCCGTACCGGCAGGGCCGACACCGAACACGATGGTGTTGTTTTCAATGTATTCAATATAGGTTTTCTGACCGAGTGTTTTCGGTTTGACGGGCTTTCCTCTTGCCGTGATGCAAATGCAATCCGACGCAATGGAAGACAGTTTGTCCTCGGTGCCGTCATTGACAAGAGAAATGCAATAGCGCACATTCTGCTCGTTGAGTTGTTCGCCTTTGTTGACGAGCATGATCAGCCCTTCAATGGCTTTGCAGGCTTTCATAACGGCTTCTGCATCGCCGCAAACCTTCAATTCGGCGCCGCGGTTAATGACCGTGACACCGTATTCTTTTTCGATCAGTCGAATATTTTCATCAAAACTGCCGAACAGGCTGACGGCCTGTTCCATTCTGTCAATGCTGAGTGTCTGTTCGTACATCGTTTCCTTGTTTTTCCTCTGTTAATGCATCTATAACGGTTTTGTATAAAGCGGCGGGATCTGCTTCAAAGCGTTCGCAGATCATATTCGCCTGCAATGAGTCTGTGCAGTAAAAACTCAGATTAAACACTTCGTCTTCTTCATGAAAAATGCGCATGACCACATCATGTCCCGTTCCGTGGGGACGAATCTCGGTCTTGACACCTTTTTTTCTGCGTTCGGCCAAAGCGATGTGCATCGCTTCGCGAATGACCAACTGGCGCACGGAATACGGAATATGCGTGTCCAACTCACGGGCAATGAACTTACCCGATTCCGTGATCTGATAATATTCCACGCCGTCTTCGGTGGTTGCTTCTATGTGCCCGGCCTGCACCAATTCACTCAAAGCATTGGAACCCTCATAATAATTGACAAGTTCATTTTCAAGCAAAAACGTATCAATGCTTGCTTTACAGGTCGGGTAATCCACACACTTGAGGATATAGCAAAGCAACACTTTGATGTCGCTTCGGTTATACAGTCCGCCGATGCGCACACCAGCGGTCATGGCATCTATTTCTTTTGCCAAAAAACGTCCTTCTTTCTGCAAATGTTGATTCTGTTCTTTTATTCTGCCGCAAACAGGTCGGTCGAAAGATAGCGTTCCCCGCTGTCTGTGAGCAACACAACGATCCTTGCATGACGGCTCTTGACATTGGCGGCAACCTTTTTGCATGCCGCCAACACCGCGCCGCCCGATATGCCGACAAGCAGTCCGTCGGTTTGTGCCACCTGACGTGCCGCCTCGTATGCTTCTTCCTCACTGACGGTCTCAACCTTGTCAATGATATGACGGTTTAATATATCGGGCACAAACCCTGCACCGATGCCCTGCAGACCGTGTGCACCTTTCACGCCGCCCGACAGCACGGGGGAATTGCTCGGTTCCACCGCAACCACGGTGCATTTTTTGTTGATGGCTTTTATCATTTCACCGACACCCGTGATCGTTCCGCCCGTCCCCACACCTGCAATAAAATAATCAATTTTGCCGTAGGTGTCACGCAGAATTTCTGCGGCGGTGGTTTTTCTGTGGATATCGGCATTGACAGGATTGGTAAACTGACCGGGAATCCATGCGCTTTCATATTCTGCCGCCAGTTGCTCGGCTTTGTCAATACTGCCCTGCATACCGTCTTCAGCAGGCGTCAGCACCAACTGTGCCCCCAAAGCGCGCAATAAATTTTTGCGTTCGGCACTCATGTTTTCAGGCATGGTGAGAATCAGTTTGTATCCTTTGACAGCGGCAACAAAAGCAAGACCTACACCCGTATTGCCGCTGGTCGGCTCAATAATGACCGTCTGTTTATTCAGCAGACCTTTTTGCTCTGCATCTTCAATCATAGCAAGAGCGACTCTGTCTTTCGCACTGCCAAGCGGATTGAAAGCCTCCAACTTTGCAACGATCTGACAGGAGATCGCATTCGCTTTCATAAAACCGCCCAGTTCCACCATGGGGGTGTGACCGACAAGTTCGGTTAAATTTTTTGCAATGCGGGCATCTTTGTCGATGCCGATGCCGAAATTAAAATCCATTTATGAACGCTCCTTTATTTTCGGGTGCAGTGTCGCAATGTGACACGAAAAAGTTATTCCAAAGAAAAATCTGCCGCTGTTAAATCCGCAGACATCGGCAATACAGCCGCAGGCGGCTTACGTTTGAGTGGATCATAGCGAAATGAACGGCATTTGGAGGACGGCGAACGAAGTCCTTTTTTGACACAAAGGATCATATCTCCGCCCGGGGATAATTTGCCCATTTCGCAACACGCGCAGTTCTTTTCCACATCTGCGCCGAATATTTTTTGTTTCAAGTATATCACCTGCCGTCAACAGTATACCATGTTTTTTCGCGTGGGGCAAGGTCTAAAATAAAAATATAGCAGACAAATAATAAAAATAAGGAAGCAACCGGCTTATTCCGGAACATTTTGACGGATGCGGTCGGTCTGCCGAAATCGGCCGACGGAAAGAAAAACAGACCGATCCTGCAAAGACAAGCCGACAACAGAGCCTGCACCAATCGGTTTTTCAGAAAAGAAGAAAGCGATATTCCCATCGCCTGCAGATCGGGCAAAAGTTGACAAAAAATGCACAGACCGCCGAAACAAAGCACCGCTGCACAAAGGGGCAGACTGCACTGTTGCTCCGCTTGCAAAACACCGCCCGTGACTTCCGAAAACAGCAGAAAAACACGTTGCACTTTCACGGGAATGAGTTGCAGAAAAACCGCTTGTACGGTTGCAAAAACCGCCATCCACGCACTCAACGACAAGCAGGCGGATGCACTTGTCTGTACCGCGCGGGCAAATGAGATTCCGAGCGATTCTTTGGCATTGCACACCGAAACCGGCGTTGCGTGATGCCCGCGATTGGTGCATATTCCGCACAACAACGCCGCCAACGTGCAACTGCCGAAC
This sequence comes from Clostridia bacterium, assembly GCA_017396895.1. Classification (GTDB taxonomy): domain Bacteria; phylum Bacillota; class Clostridia; order Oscillospirales; family Acutalibacteraceae; genus RUG806. The sequence continues at coordinate 21,614 of JAFQKN010000009.1, read as the reverse complement.
AGCAAAATTCCGCTTTGCGCATTTGCGAGCATACTTTTTCCGACCGCCCCGATGGCAAATGCAGGTCCCGGCGAAAAACAGAAACTTGACAGTTTTTGCGCCTGCTGTGATGAAATTTCACCCTTGTCATACATCGCGCGAACGGTTTTGATGCCTGCAAGATACCCACCCGTTAAGCCGAAAACGATGGGCGCAATACAGGAGGACGGTACACAAAAAAGGACTTGCATCACTTTATCCGCGCGCGTTGCATCCGTCTGCAGAAAGCCTGTCGCACAAACAGTCTGCGACAAAACAAGAAAGGGAAAAAGTCCCGGGATCACGGTCTGCACGGCCAGTGTAAAAGCACGCCGTATCTCCTCGCGGATCTGTTGTGAAAACAAAAGCAACGCAACTGCCGTCAACAGCATCAGGATTGTAAAAAACACTTTTTTGACCGAATGAATTTTCATTTTATATCGCTCCGTTTTTTTGTTCTATGTATATGAACGGCGCATATAGATTATTAAAGCGAGGTGCAAAAAAGTGAAAATAAAGCAAGACACAAAACCAAAGAACATACGCAGTATTTTAACGCAGGAACTGGAACTGCCGAATCTGTTCACGCAAACCGATCTGCGCATTTCCGTATCACAGGGCATTTGCATCAACGGCATCGTTGAAATTGAGAGTTACACACCGCAAAAAACGGTTCTGCTGATGCAAAACAGCAAAATAGTTATTATCGGAGACGATTTACAGATCGATTGCTGTGAAAACGGAATGGCCGTCATGCACGGTCTTTTGTTGGATATTTCCTTTTCTGAAGGAGGTGCATTCCGTTGCTGAGTGAACGCTTTCTTCTGCGCGTGCGCGGTTTTGTCCGCTTCTCCGTAAAAGGCGGATTCACGGCACAGTTTCTCTCCCTTTGCAATCAAAAAAAGATCCGCCTGATGCAAATGAAAAACAGCGGGGATGCGATTCAGGCGGTCGTTTTTCGGAAAGATTTTGAAAACACTGCCGCCATTGCACAACACAGCGGAATGACGCTTACCGTTCTGTGTCAAAAAGGTATGCCGTTTCTTATTCGTCGGTATCGGTTGCGGTGGGGCATTCCCGTCGGGATGTCTCTGGGGCTTGTGCTCCTCGGACTTTTGTCCTCTATGGTCTGGCAGGTGCAGATCAACGGTTGCGAAAACATATCCGAGGAGTACATACGCACATATTTTGAGGAAATGGGTGTCAGACCGGGCGTTTTTCAGACACAGATCGACATTCACGAATGCCGAGACCGCGCACTGACGCAGATTGAAGCCCTCTCATGGGTTTCACTGTATTTCAAAGGTTGCATCGCCTGCATTGAAGTGCGGGAACGCGCCCCGACAACAGAACTGCCGCAACAGGAATGCAGTAATCTTATTGCATCCTATGCCGGCGAAATCATACGAGCAGACGTGTACGCGGGGCACTCTTACGTAAAGATCGGACAGGCGGTCGCGCAGGGGGATCTGTTGGTCGGCGGCGGTGTGATGCTGAAATACGGCGCATTCAGACTTGTGAATGCAAAAGCCGACATTGAAGCGCGCACGCAAAGATCGCTGTCCGTCAGCATTCCGATGCAAAAAGAAACGCAATATATCGAAAAAGCCACCGATGTAAAAAAACTGTATTGGTTCGGCCTGCAAATTCCGTTGGGGTTTTGCGGAACAAGAGTAAAAAGTGAATCCTGCCAAAGTCTGCTGAATGCAAACGGAGTGATCTTCCCGGTCGGTCTTACGCGTGTCGGATGTCGTAAAACGGCGGAAAAGACAATTGAAACAGGCAAAAATATTGCATTGTTGCAGGCATTCACCGTGTTTGCGATTGAACAGTTGCAGACCATGCAGGGCAAACGCATCGTCAGCCGCGAAGTGACCGTCCGTCAGGACAAAAACACCGTCTGCGTACAGGCAGACTATATATGCGAAGAAAACATCTGCACAGTCAAAGAACTGTATTTTGATGATGAATCACAGCGTGCGGAATAAAATAAGAAGTTGAGTCTTGCCTTTTACGTGGCTTCGGTATATAATTTAATAAAAATATAAGCGGAGGTAAAAAACATGAGTTATGATAACAAAGTCCGTCAACTCTGCGCGGACTTCGGTGATTGGTGGAACAAAGGCTTCTGTGTTCCGCAGATGACCGCCGATCTCTATCCTTACAATACAATGTTTTCCCCCATTCAGGTCAACCGTACCGTTCTCAAAAACCGCGTGGTGATGGCTCCTATGGGCAACATCAGTATGTGCGATGAAACGGGACGTCCCGACCAGAGAATGCTGAAATATTTTGAAGAACGCGCAAAAGGCGGCGTGGGACTCATCACGACAGGACTCGTACCCGTATCGTATCATATCGACAAATCTTTGATCGAAAACGGAGACCTCACCTACTTCCCGCGCATCGACCGTTCGCGTACCGTGTTTGCACCGTGGCGCGATCTGGCCGCCATGTGCCATGCACACGGCAGTAAGATCTTCATACAGCTCACCCCCGGCCTCGGTCGTGTCGGCAATCCGCAATGCCTTACCAACCGTATGGAAGTGCCCCGCAGTGCATCGTTCAATCCCAACTGGTATATGAAAGACGTTCCCTGCCTGCCCCTTTCCGACCTTTCACTGAAAAAGATCATCAAACGCATCGGCCAGGGTGCCGCAGATGCAAAGGCCTGTAATTTGGACGGTGTATATCTGCACGGACACGAAGGGTATCTCCTTGAACAGATGACCAATCCCGCATTCAATCGCCGCAAATTCGGCCGCTATGCGGATGTGGAAGCATTCGGTATTGATATGATCAAAGAGATCCGCCGCCGTGTCGGCCCCGATTTCCCGATCATGTACCGTATTGATATGTCCCTTGCACTCAACGCGACCTACGGCGAACGCATGGATACGACGGCACCTCTCAACAAATTCAAAAATGAGCGCACGTGCGAGCAGACACTTGTTTATATGCGCCATCTGGTGGAGGCAGGTGTTGACCTGTTCGACGTAGACCTCGGTTGCTATGACAACTGGTGGTTGCCGCATCCGCCCGCAAGTATGCCTTCAGGGTGTTATCTTGACATTTCCGAAATGGCAAAGAAATATTTTGCCGACAACAAAATTCTTTCCAACAAAGGGCTGGCAGTGCCGATCGTTGCGGTGGGCAAACTCGGCTATCCCGATCTTGCCGAACAGGCACTGCGCGACAAAAAGTGCGACATGGTCATGCTCGGCCGCCCCTTGCTTGCAGACGCAGAATGGTGCAACAAGGCGTATGCCGGTAAAGTTGCCGATATCCGTCCGTGTATCGGCTGTCAGGAAGCCTGTCTGAACGAATTTGTGGAAGGCGGACATCCGCAGTGTGCGGTCAATCCCAGAACGGCATTTGAAAACGAATACAGTGCCGAAATTCCGCTTGCCGAAACCAAAAAGCACGTTGCCGTTGTGGGCGCAGGCCCTGCAGGTGTTGTGGCGGCAGAAGTACTGCTCAAGCGCGGTCACAAGGTCGCTCTGTTTGAAAAAACAGCCATCGGCGGCAGTTTGGTTCCCGGCGCACAGGCCAAGATCAAATATGAGATTGCAAACTACCTTGCCTATCTGCGCCACACGGTCGAAACGATGCAGAAAAATGAAAACTTCACACTTCGTTTGGGTGTTACGGCGGATGTCGAAACACTCAAAAAAGAGGGATTTGACAGCATTGTGATCGCAACGGGTACAAAACAGAACCGTCCTCCCGTGGACGGCATCAACAACCAAAACGTGCTGTTTGCGGTGGATGTTCTCAATGATCCCACCCTTGTGGGCGATGCGCAGGATATTGTTGTCATCGGCGGCGGTGTTGTCGGTGCGGAAACGGCGTATGCGCTTCGTTATGAGCACGGCAGAAACGTCAAAGTGGTCGAAATGGACAAATACATCTGCAACCACGCCTGCACAGCCAACCGCGGACACCTGATCCATTATCTTGAGGCAGGCGGTGTGGAATTGCTCAACTGCACAACCCTCACAAGCGTGAACAACGGCACGGTGACCGTAAAACAGAACATCCACAAAAACGTTCCCGATCCGTATTTAACGTGGTCACCCATTCTTCCCGAAAATGTAGAAAATCCCATGGATATGTTCCACAAACTCGGTGAAGAATATGTCACGCGCGAACTCAAAGCAGATGTTGTGGTGCTGGCAACCGGTGTTTCAAGTCTGGATGATATGTACTACGAATGTGTAAAACAGCACGCCGCACCTGAGATTTTCAACATCGGTGACTCATTCAAGAGTGCCCGCGTGTTTGAAGCGGTGCGCAGTGCCTACCGCAAGGCAAGAACGATTTAAGCTTTTACATTCAAAAATCCGATCCTGCTTGCCGACAGGATCGGATTTTTAGGTTCTTTACGGAAAGTTGGGAGATGATAATAAAAGAAATTGGTTTTTATCAGGATGTTTGTTATCGTTGGGCTTTCGCCCAATAGGGAACCCCCGGCGAGGGTTCCCTACGAAAAACAATACTTAATTGTTTTTCTACTTTCCTGCGCTTTTTTGCAGGAAAGGGGTGTTTCGCCCATTGCGATGGGCGACAAGGGCGCTACCCTTGACCCGCAAGCTTTTGCAAAAGCTTGACCAAAAATCTTTAAATGCTGACGAAATAATTTACTTTGTGCGAACACCTCGATAAATCGTTTTTTCAATCCTCATATTCTTAACGATATCCCCCCAACTTTCCGTCGAGAGTCGATTTTCATATACAAAAACCGCTGCGGAGTAAACCACAGCGGTCAACAAGAAGATATATTTTAATATGCCACAGCCCACAGCACCATGTGCTTTGCGGGTTTGCCGCAGCAGACACACACATCGGACAGTTTTTCCTGTGCAAAGGGAATGCAACGCGAACCGACGCCTGTTTTTTCCTTGACTTCGTCTTCGCAGGCTTCTTCGCCGCACCACATCGCACGAACAAAGCCTTCGCCTTTTTCGGCACGGGAAGCAATGATCTCCTCCATGCTCGTGCAAGCGTATGTTTTGCTTTCCATATTGGCGGCCGCTTTTTCGTAGATGGCTCTGCCGAGTTCGTCAAGCAGGTTTGCAATTTCGTTTTCGAGATTATCAAGAGAAACGAAGTATTTCTGACGGTTGTCACGGCGAACAAGAACACACTGATTGTTTTCAATGTCCTTCGGGCCGATCTCAAGACGAAGCGGAACACCCTTCATTTCGTATTCGGCAAACTTCCAGCCTGCAGAGTTATCGGTCTTGTCGATCTTGACGCGGAAAGATTTTGCAAGACGGGCGGTCAGTTCATCGGCTTTTTCAATTACACCGGGTTTATGTGCGGCAATGGGAATGACGACGACCTGTGTGGGAGCCACTTTGGGCGGAAGCACAAGACCGTTGTTGTCACCGTGCGACATAATGAGCGCACCGATGAGACGGGTTGTAACGCCCCAGGACGTCTGCTGCACATACTGCTGTTTGTTTTCTTTGTCGGTATAGGTCATATTGAAAGCCTTTGCAAAGCCGTCACCGAAGAAGTGAGAGGTACCGGCCTGCAGAGCCTTGCCGTCGTGCATGAGTGCTTCGATGCAATAGGTTGCCACTGCGCCTGCAAACTTGTCGCTTTCGGTCTTGACGCCCTTGACAACGGGCATATTCAGCACGTTTTCACAGAATTCGGCATAGATATTGAGCATCTGTTCGGTTTCTGCCTGTGCTTCTTCGGCCGTTGCATGAACGGTGTGACCTTCCTGCCACAAAAATTCACGCGAACGCAGGAACGGACGGGTGGTCTTTTCCCAACGCACCACGTTGCACCACTGGTTGTACAGTTTGGGAAGATCGCGGTAAGAATGAACGATGTTTGCATAGTGTTCACAGAACAGCGTTTCGGACGTGGGACGCACGCACATACGCTCTGCAAGCGGCTCACTGCCACCGTGGGTGACCCATGCCACTTCGGGCGCAAAGCCTTCCACGTGATCTTTTTCTTTCTGCAAAAGGCTTTCGGGGATAAACAGGGGCATATATACATTTTCATGTCCCGTTGCCTTGAAGCGTTCATCGAGTTGTTTCTGGATCAGTTCCCAGATCGCATATCCGTAGGGACGGATGATCATGCAACCCTTGACGCTGGAATAGTCAACAAGGTCTGCTTTTTTGACAACATCTGTGTACCATCTGCCGAAATCGACTTCCATGGAAGTGATCTCTTCAACCATTTTTTTATTATTATCGGCCATAATAAAACTGCCTTTCTTCTGTTTTCTTTATATTTGCACACCGCGCGCACGCAGTGCATCGTACAACACTCCGATATCCTCTCGCGAAGGCGTAAAACAGATCGCATCCATGCCCGCGGCAATACTGCCGTCCACATTGGCCTGCACATCGTCAATAAAAACACATTCGCTTCTGTCCAATCCCGTAACTTCAAAAAACTTTTCATAAATTTCGGGTTCGGGTTTGAGCAGTTTGTAATCCGAGGAAACAAAACAAAAATCAAAATACTGCAAAGCGGGTTTATACTTGGAGTAGTGATAAAAATCCTGCCCGGCATTGCTCAGCAAATACAAACCGTATCCGTTTGCACGCAGTTTGCGCACCAGTTCTTCCGTCTGCGGAAAAGGCGGCATTTCCTTTTCGGCAAAACACTGACCAAGTACGATTCGATTTGCAAGTTCCTGCAAATGCGCAGGCATTTTTTCGATCACGGGGATGAAACTTTGTTTATCTACGGTCCCTCTGTCGTATTCGGCCCATTCATAAGAGCGCATCAGCACATTCTGAAAAATATCAATATCCTCCTGATTGTCCAGATACTTGCCGAGAATGGCATTTGCATCATAACAAAGCAGGACATTGCCCATATCAAATACAATATTCTTAATCATATCGGTAAAATGTAAAAGGGACGGAACATGCCGCCCCTTTTCGCAACATTATTTTGAGTGCGGACAGGTCATTAGCTTCTGTTTTTGAACATATTGAAGATATCAGAGATATCATCATCACCGCTGTCGTCTTCTGCAACAGGAGCAGAAACGGGAGCAGATGCAACAGGAGTCTGCACGGGTGCCGCAGGTGCAACGGGCGTTGCGGGCTGTTCGGCAACAGGTTCGGTCGGTGTGCCGAAACCGGTTGCAATGACGGTAACGATCATTTCATCGTCCAATGTGGGATCGGTTGCAACACCGAAGATGATGTTTGCATCAATATCAGCGGCATCTTTAATAAGCGTTGCGGCAACGTCCACATCGTCGAGTGTGATATCTTCGGATGCGGAGATGAGAATGATAACACCTCTTGCACCGTCGATGGTGGTTTCAAGCAACGGGCTGGAAATAGCGGCAGCAGCAGCAGCGGCGGCTTTATCCTTACCCTTTGCACGGCCAACGCCCATGTGTGCGTGACCTGCATCTTTCATAACAGCGGTAACATCGGCAAAGTCAAGGTTGATGATGCCGGGCACCTTAATCAGTTCTGCAATGCTTCTGACACCCTGGCGAAGAACATCGTCAGCAATGGAGAATGCATTGAGGAATGTGATCTTCTGATCGGAAACATATTTGAGTCTTTCGTTGGGGATGATGATCAGACTGTCAACGTGCTTTTCAAGTTCTGCAATGCCTTCTTCAGCCTGGATCATTCTGCGGCGACCTTCAAACAGGAAGGGTTTTGTAACGATACCGACGGTCAGGATGCCCTTGTCTTTTGCAAGTTGTGCAATGACGGGAGCAGCACCCGTACCCGTACCGCCGCCCATACCGGCAGTGATGAACACCATGTCGGTACCGGCAAGGATCTCATTGATGGTTTCCATGCTTTCTTCAGCGGCTTTTCTGCCGACTTCGGGACGGGCACCTGCGCCCTGACCGTTGGTGGCCTTTTCACCGATCTGAATGTTATGCGTAGCCTTGGAATTATTGAGAACCTGCTTATCAGTATTTACAACGATAAATTCGATCCCCTGTACCCCGGATTCGACCATGCGGTTGACTGCGTTTCCGCCGCCGCCACCGACACCGATTACTTTGATTTGGGTTACAAGATCAACTTCATTGGAAATTTCGAAGCCCATTTTTATTCCTCCATTGTTTTTCCCGATATGTAAACATTTCGATTTATTTTTATACTAATGTATGATACCATGCTTTTGACAAAATTTCAAGGATAATTCCCAAGAAACAAGAAAAATTTTATTTGCATTTTATGAGACAATATGGCATCTTTGACGAAACTTTCCTTCAAAACTGCCGTTTTCGCACAATTGCAGAGCAGACAACGCCATTGATCGCATCAACCCAATGCCCCGTCGGAGCTTTGTGTTGTCTGCTGTGTTTGCGTTGTATTCTGCGTTTGTGAATCAACCAACTCTCTGCTGTCAACCAATTCTCCCGATGTACCGCCGACCAATTCGGAATCCATATTCACCCAAGGATCATTCGGGATCACATCTTCTTCAATCGGGCCTTCGCGGTTACTGATGGTGATACTGCCGTCTGCGGCAACGGTAAACGTATAACACTGATTTTTCTCTTTGCGTTCATCAAGAGCGGTTTTGAGCACTTGCATTTTTTCGATCAGGATATGATGCGAACCGCTTTGTATGTAAAAACGGTTGCCGATATTGACAGATACCGTTCCGCTGTTTTCCACTCTGAGCAGTTTCATATCGGTAATTTTTGCTTCACTGAAAGCCTTATGCACATCGACCGCATGGGTAAAAAGGAGTTCGCTCTCAAAAACGGCTGTTTTGCCTACGGTGTATTCCGTCACCTGAACACCCGTCAGTTCCGTTACTCCGTACGGTTTTGCCTGTGCGGTTTCAAGCACTTTTCCGCTTTCTCCCAACACAAGCCATATCTGCCCGCAATCCACACTGAACATCTGCTGTTCATATTCGACCAGCAGTTCTACCGAATCGGGAAAAGAGCGTTTGATCTGCAAACTTTTGATATACGGCAGAGCCACACAGACCGTGTTTTCAATTTTTTCTTCATTGATTGTCAGAAAACCCGTGCTTTCGGATATACCCGCAACCTCAATGATTCGTTCATCCGTGTAACGTCCCACATTGTCTGCCACGGATACATAGCCCACTTTCAGAAGGAATGTCGCAAGTCCGATTGCGAGAATCAGCAAAAATACGATCACACCGACAGCGATCTTCACTTCGGTGTTGCGTTTTTTCTGCTTGCGTGTCTTGGCAGATCTGCGGATCTGTTCATTCTTTGAGATCTGCGTTGCCGTTCTCTTGTTTGCTTCCGTCCTCATTTTTTACCCTCCGGATATCAGCCCCCAGGCGGCTGAGTTCATCCGCCAGGGATTCATATCCTCTGTCAATATGTTGTAATTCACGCACCGTTGTCTGTCCCTGTGCCGCCAAACCTGCAAGAACAAGTGCGACACCGCCGCGAAGATCGGGTGCACTGACCGTTGCCGCGTGCAAAACGTTCACGCCTTTGACGACAGCGATGCGTCCGTCCACCAGGATATCCGCACCGAAGCGACACAGTTCGGGCACATGACGAAAACGGCTCTCAAAAATGGTTTCGATCACAATGGTCGTGCCGTCGGCAATACAGCAAGCCGCCATCATAGGAGCCTGCACATCGGTCGGAAAGCCCGGATACGGCATCGTACGCACGGTTGGCATGGCTTTGAGTTGTGACGGTGCGCTGATATTGAGTTGTTTTTCATGCACGCGGATATCACAGCCTGCTTCCTGCAACAAAGCCGTCACAGGCCCCAGATGTGCGGGAATGATGTTTTGCAAAGTTACGTTTCCGTGTGTGACCGCCGCGGCAAGCATATACGAAGCCGCAACGATGCGGTCCGGAATCACGTGGTGCTGTGCACCGTGCAGTGCACTGACACCTTCAATGGTAATGATCCCTTCCCCTGCACCTGTGATCCTTGCACCGCAACGGTTGAGAAAATCTGCAAGATCACTGATTTCAGGCTCACGGGCGGCATTGACAAGCGTAGTCGTTCCCTTTGCGGTACACGCCGCAATAAGCACATTTTCGGTGGCTCCCACACTGGGAAACGAAAGCGAGATCACACTGCCTTTCATCCCCTCGGGGCAATCCAGATAAATATGACCGCCTTCTTCCGTCACAACCGCACCGAGTTTGCGCAATGCATCCAAATGCAGATCAATCGGACGCAAACCGATCTCACAGCCACCGGGCAACGAAACGGAAGCCTTCCCCATCCTTGCGGCAATCGCGCCGAGGAAAATAACCGATGATCGCATTTCCTGCATGAGCGTATCCGGTACGTGGCCGGTATTGATCTGTGTGCTGTCCACGGTCACCGTATGTCCTTCCACTGTCACTTTACATCCGAGATGGCGTAAAATGTTAATGGTCGCATCTATATCCGATAACTGCGGACAATTGTGAATCACGCTGATGCCGCGGCAAACCGCACACGCCGCCAAGATCGGTAATGCGCTGTTTTTTGCGCCTTGCACACGTACCGAACCTTGCAGGCGATGACCGCCTTCAATTCTGTATTCGTCCACTTGTTTCACCCTTTCACACCGAGTTTGCCGTCACGCGGCAATTCGTAGTTCCATACTATGAACGGAAGTTTGTCCCGGTGAAAAAGATGCTTCGGTGTTTATAATTCTTTCTTTTTTTCATCCGCAAGACGCAAAACAAGATCGCAGATTTTTTCCTTTGCGTCTTTTACTCCCATTTTTCCTGCATTGATTCCCATTTGCACACGGCGTTCGGGGTTTTTGATGCAGGAATCAATAATTTCAATCACTTTATCCGCCGTCAGATCTTTTTCTTCGATGAGATAAGCGGCGTCTTGTTTTACCAGTTCCATCGCATTGTGATACTGGTGATTCTCGGCAACGTTCGGCGAAGGGATCAGCAAAGAGGTCACGCCGAGTGCCTGGATTTCCGAAATGGAACTTGCACCTGCACGGTTGATGAACAGATCACAGGCGGCAAGGTGCGCTGCCATATTGAATATATACTCATGCACCTGTACTTGCGGGTGCGTCTGCGGCGTTATTCCGTTTTCTTTCAGCACATCGATCATATCCGTGCCGTATTTACCGCAACCGTGCACGAAGATCACATCCCTGCGGTCCGCCATTTTCTCGATCACCTGCGTCATGCAACGGTTGACAGCCGCAGAGCCGAGACTGCCGCCGGTAGAGAAGATCAGCGTTTTTTCACCGACGTTCAATTCAGCGCGGGCAAACGCACGGTCAGCCGTCAGAATATCTTCACGCACAGGCAAGCCCGTGACAACCGCACGCTCTCCTGCGTGCATATACTGTTCGGCGGATTTTGCCGTCAACATCACGATATCGGCATATTTACTCAAAGCGATATTCGTTTTTCCGGGAAATGCATTTTGCTCGTGAATGGCGGTCGGATATCCTTTTTTGTGCGCGGTTCTGACAACGGGACCGCTGACGTAACCGCCGAAACCGACCACAACGTCGGGCTGAAAATCGTTTAAGATGTGTTCCACCTGACCGCTTACAAACAACAGACGTTTCAGCGTCAGCAAGTTTCGTTTGATGTCCGCAGGTTTGAACGAACGCTGAAACCCGCTGATCTCAATGGTTGCAAGTTTAAAGCCGGCTTTGGGAACCAGTGTGGCTTCCATGCGGTCAGCCGTGCCGACAAAAAGAACCTGTGCATCGGGATCTCTTTTCTTTACTTCCTGTGCAAGCGAAATGGCAGGATTGATATGTCCGCCCGTTCCGCCTGCGGCGATCAGAATTTTCATGCACGTTCCTCCTGCTTGCTCTTTGCTCTTGTTTTATCCGTTGCTTTTTCCTTGTTTTTCAGTTTGGATTGACGCGAGACACTCAACACGATCCCCATTTCACCCAACAGCATCATAAGCGAAGTACCGCCGTAACTGAAAAACGGCAGCGAAATACCCGTATTGGGCATGGAATCGGTTGCGACACAAAGATTTAAGAACACCTGTGAACCGATCTGTAACATAATGCCGAGCGTCAGAAGCATCCCGTAACGGTCGGGTGCATTGATCGCGATCACAATGCCGCGCCAAATGAGAAGAACGAACAGCAAAATCAGCGCAAATGCACCGATCACGCCTGTTTCTTCGCAGAAAATTGCAAAAATCATATCATTTTGCGGTTCGGATACGTACAGATGTTTTTGTTTGGAACCGCCGATTCCCGTTCCGAAGAAACCGCCCGAACCGATGGCATACAGTGCTTGATTGGTCTGCCAGCGGCCGCCGAGAGGATCGGCATCCTTATTGCGCCAAAGATCGATTCGTTCCATCATGTAATCGCGGAAGAAATCGGTATAATTATAAAGTATAAAGAATGCAATCGCGATCAAAATGAATCCGCAGAAAAACCATTTTTTACGTGTACCGCCGAACCAAAGCATACCCAGACCGAGCAAGCCGATGATGATCGTACCCGACAAATGGCTTTCCAGATAAACCAACGCGGCAAACACGACCGTAACAAAACCGCAAATTAAAATCGGTATGAGCGAACGATTCATCAGCGGCATTCTGAAGAAAGCGTTGATACGTTTTGCCCACTTGTACTGCAACGGATTTTTTCCGATGAGATCCTCATAAAAGATCGATATGATATATGCACAGAACAGTATCAGCCCGAATTTTGCAATTTCCGACGGTTGAAAATCAACACCGAACAGTGTCATTCTGCGTCGGATCTCGCCGTCTTCATTGGCCGGCATCAGCAAAACCAACACCAACAAAACAAGCGAGACTGCAAGGCCGCCGTAAGCACCGATAAATTCAATACGCTGATAACGTACGAACGACACAGCCAACATTGCCGCAAGACCGATTCCGACAAAGATGAGCTGTCGTCTTACATAGTGAAAAGAGTCTCCGTTTTCATGTGCATAGGCATACGGATAACTTGCGGAATACATTGCAACCAGTCCGAGTGTGACGAGGATGAGAACGATTGCAAAAAACATTACATCCGGCGCACCGTCTGCAAAAAAAGCGCGCACAAAACCGTTCTGTTTTTTCTTACGAGAAGGATTAGATTGTCCCATGGAATCAACCTTTCAAAAACTCAAGTCTTTTTTATTGCAAACGACCGAACCATGTCAAAGCAACCGCGACAACACCGCCGATCGCTCCGATGATCGAAAACACGACAACGATCTTCTTTTCATTCCATCCGCACAATTCATAATGATGATGCAAGGGAGCCATTTTCAGAAGTTTTTTTCCGTTGTGGGTTTTGATATAAAAAATCTGGATGATATCAGACAAAAATTCCGCGACATAGATAATACCGATCGCAAGGATCAGCCACGGCGCATCCAATGTGTATGCAAGCGTTACAACAATACCGCCGAGGAAATGAGAGCCGATGTCGCCCATGATGACCTTTGCGGGATGCCAGTTCCACACAAGGAATCCTGCCAATGCACCGAAGGTCGCACTCGCCACAAGGCTGACACCGCCGTAACCGCGAAGAACCGCCGTAACTGCAAAAAACACACAGGCGACCATGGTAACGGACGGGCAAAGACCGTCGATTCCGTCTGCAAAATTCACCGCATTGACCGTGCACCAGATCGCAACGTAACCGAGCAACCAGAACCATACGCCCATATCGGTCCAGATACCGTAGTACGGAATAAACATATAATCACAGCCGTTCCGGTACAGCACGGCAAGATATGCAGTGATCACGATGAGTTGGAACAGAGTTTTCTGGATCTCATTCAGACCGAGATTTCTTTTCTTTTTGATTTTAATATAGTCATCGAAAAATCCGATCAAGCCGAACCCGATCGCCATGATGATGCCTGCAAAGACTTTGACACGCACCGTATCGGGAATTTCACTCAAATAAACGAGGATATCTCCGCCCATCAAATGATCGATCAGCAAAGTGATGCCGAATGCAAAGACAAATCCGATCATAAACAGAATGCCGCCCATTGTGGGAACACCCTGTTTGGAACGGTGCCAAACAGGCCCTATATCCAGAATGACCTGACCGAATTTCAGTTTTTGCAACAACGGCACAATGACATACCCCAACAAAAAGGTGGTCAAAAACCCGATTGCTACCGTAACAAGAATACCTACCCAAATCTCCATATCTTTTTCATCCTTTCGGAGTCCTGAATTTATGCATTTTTATTTTGCATTTTGTTCCATATTTCAACGACAGATTGTACGTCGTCAAATGCAACACAGCCGTCGGCAGTGTACTGCACTTTTTCATGCCCTTTGCCGGCGATGAGAACACAATCACCCGCTTTGGCATTTTGCAATGCGTAAGTGATCGCCTCGAGACGGTCAGGGCAGATCTGCAGGTCTGTCTGACCGCAAAAACCGTTTGCGATCTGCTGAATGATCTGCAAAGGGTCTTCACTGCGCGGATTGTCATTCGTCAGCACCGTAACATCCGCAAGCAATGAGGAGACCTCCCCCATCCGCGGGCGTTTCGTCGCATCCCGATCACCGCCGCACCCGAATACGACCGTCAGTTTTCCACTCGTTGTTTTTCGCAATGCCTGCAAAACCTGTTGCAATGCATCGGGCGTATGCGCGTAATCCACAAACACACGAAACGGTGCATCCGTTAACACGGATTGCATTCTGCCGGGCACCTGCGGCAGATCCGAGGCGGCCGACGTGACCGTTTCAAAATCAAGTCCGAGAGCAAGACAGGCTCCGACAGCCGCCATGGAATTATAAACCGAGAAAACACCGGGCGTTTTCACTTGCATTCTTGCAATACCGTCCCGACTGACAAGTATATAAGAAACGCCGTTTTCGTGATGCACGATATTTTTTGCAGTCAGATCGGATTCATCTTTTAATGAATACGTGCATATTTTTCCTTTGCTGTTGCTTTTCATCAAGGCAAAGGCTTCATCATCTGCATTGAGCACCGCCGCATCCGCCCGCTGAAAGAGTTTTGCTTTTTGCTGTGCATAGGCTTGCAGTGTACCGTGATAATCAAGATGTTCACGGCTTACATTCGTAAACACGCCAACCGAAAACGGCAATCCGTCACATCGGTGCTGATGCAAAGCCTGCGAGGATATTTCCGCAACCGCTGCCTTGCATTTTTTTTGCACCGCTTCAAACAGTTTACGGTTAAACACAACGGAATCGGGCGTGGTGTAGTCCGTGTTTTCAAAACCGTCGCCGCTGTCGGCACCCAACGTACCGATCAGCGCCGTTTTTTTGCCCGTTTTTTCCAGTATTGCACGGATCCAACAACTGACTGTTGTTTTTCCGTTCGTTCCCGTCACACCGATCAGCGGCAATTGCCGTGCGGGATATCCGTAGAAAGCGGCAGCGATGTGCGCCATAGCCTCTCTTGAGTCCGCCACGATCATTTGCTCACGAAGACCGAGATCGCGCTCGCATACGACAGCCGCCGCACCGCGTTTGATCGCTTGTGCCGCCAATTTGTGTCCGTCCGTATGCCTGCCGTTCACACACACGAACAGTGTACCGTCACCGACTTCATCAAGGCGGTCGGTAATACGGATAATATCGGGATCATTCGTGCTGTATTGTGCACAAATATCCGTTGTCAATTGTTTCAGATTCAATTATTCTGCCCCTTACATTCAGATTACGGCACCTTTATTGAATCCTTCCCTTTTGAACCCCTGTATGTTTTTAATATCCGTCGTCGTAAGCACTGTCGGAACGGAAATAAACGGTGATGATCGTTCCGAGATTGACCTGCGCCCCTACTTCCTCAGACTGACGGTAAGCTTTTACGTCGGAGGAAACCAAAGTGCTGCCGGAGATCTTTATATTCAAACCGTACAGATTTGCATAGTAATTGGCTTCACTCACCGTCATACCCGTAAAGTCAGGTACTTCGACCGTTTGTTGCGGCAAAGTGTTATCCGTATACAGTATGACCGTACCGCCGGACATGATCTGTCTGCCTGCTTCCGGCACCTGCGACAGCACTGTTTCGCCTTCACCGATCACACGAACGTCAAAGCCTGCAGATTCAATCTGCCTTTGCGCTTCTTGGATCTCACCGCCGGCCACATCGGGAACAACGACAGACATATCTTCCATTTCATCCTGCGTATACATCGGTTCAATGCCGAGATACGGCAACACCTTTTCAAACACTTCACCGCCGACAGGTGCCGCAATGACACCGCCGCTGTAGTTGACTCCGCCCGGTTCGTCAATGATGATAAGCACTGCGACTTCCGGATCATCCGCAGGAGCAACCCCTGCGAAAGAAGCAATGTAAACCACTTCTTTTTCGTTGAGTTTTTCACTCGTACCCGTCTTACCTGCAATGCGATAACCGGGAACATAAGCATTGGTACCCGTACCTTGCTTAATGACTTCCTCCATGTAGGCAAGAATGGTCACTGCCGTATTTTCGGAGATAACCTGTCTGCGCACGTTCGGTTCGGTTTGAGAAACCGTATTGCCGTTGGTATCAATCCATCTGTCCACAATATAGGGTGTCATCAGTTTGCCGCCGTTGGCAACGGAAGAGATCGCAGTAATCATCTGCAAGGGTGTGACCGCGAAGGATTGCCCGAATGAGCAGCTGGCAAGGTCGGACGTAGTGAAAGAGATTTCGGGATCGTGATAAGTAACGCTGGCACGGGGAATGCCTTCCCCCGACAGATCGATACCCGTTCGTTCGGTAAAGCCGAATGCCTGCAGATATTTGTAGAACAGTTCCGTTCCGAGATGTTCAACACCGATGTGAACGGAAAAGGTGTTGCAGGAATTGATAAACAGATCTTCGAGCGTTTCACTGTCATGGCCGACAGGATTGTAGTCCTTAATGGAACGGTCCTGCACCTGAATACGGCCGGAACAGAAATAACTCTCCGTCTCATCGATCACGCCTTCCTCAAGTGCAGATGCAACGAGAAATACCTTTGCAACCGAACCGGGTTCATAAAAGTCGGCAATGGCTTTGTTTTTCCATTGGTTGTTCCTTGCGTCCGTGTTGGCCTGCGCCTGTTCTTCTTCGGGCAGTTCAGCGATCTGCGCAAGCGTTCGTTCATCGAGTGCATACGGTTCGTTCGGATCGTAGTCGGGCAGATTTGACATGGCAAGAATGGCTCCCGATTCCACATCCATGACGATACCGTAAACATTCTCCGCATCATTCTCGATCAGCGCGTTGTAAAGCGCATTCTCAAGAATCGTCTGAATCTCCGCATCCACAGTCAGCACGGGACTCAACCCCTGCTGTGCTTCATAGTTCATCATGTATTCGCCCGGCATAGGCTGTTGCCAACCGTCCTGCGCTGTAATGGTTCTGCCGTCCACACCGGTCAACTCGTCGTTGTAGTAGTATTCAAGTCCGGCAAGACCGACGTCATCTTTGCCGGTAAATCCGATCATGGTCGAACAGAGATTGCCGTTGGGATAATAGCGGATGGTATCCGAATCTATGCTCACGATCCCGTACAGATCCGCTTTGGAGATATACTCCTTCATGGCTGTCATTGTCTCATATTCGATCTGCCCGGCAACCTCAAGATAACCGTAAGAAGCGTTTTGCAAAATCTTTTCACGCATTTTTTCGCCGTCCAGACCGAGAATATCGGTAAGGCCTTTTATCACGGCATCCATGTTTTCATTCGTCACCTTGGACGGGTTGACATACACCAACCAAGCGGATGCACTCTGTGCCAAAACGTGCATATTTCGGTCGTAGATCGTTCCGCGCAACGCTTCGTTTGTCGTCACGCCGAGTTGCTGACTTTCCGCCTTGGCTTTATATTCATCGCCGTTGATGATTGCAATTCTGATAACACTGCCGAAACAGATAACAAAAAGCAGGGCGGTTATTGTGATCAGATACCACACACCGCGTTCGGCAGTAATTGTTTTGCGCATTGAAATCCCCCATTAGTATTATTTTTATTATATTAGTTGAGTGAAGGGCGAAGGTAGTCTTCGCCCTTGTTTTTGCAAATATAAAGACTCTCAGGTCATTTTATGCAAAGACCTGCGAGAAATATGACTGAATCTGTTCAAACACACTGCCGCCGAAAGCAGAGTCCTCACCTGCATAAATCACTTGATCGGCAGTAGACAGATCCACATAACGGATCTGATAGTTTTCCATTTTCTTCATGCCGAGCACATCCGTCGCATACGCATCCACTTTTGCAATGCTGAACATACTGTCGATGGCTGAACTCAAACGCACATTTTCACTTTTGGCATTGGAAATGTTGTTTTCAACCGCACTGATTGAATTCATGAGCACCGAGGTTTTGACGCTGTTGCTGATAAAAAGACCGATAAAAGCAAACATCAGAACACAGCAGAAAAAAATCAAAAACACCTGCCGATTGCTTACGCCGGTTTGCGTTTTCAGCACCTCGCCGTTTTTGGAGATCACTCGAAGATTGGGATTCGGACTTACCTTCTTCTTCGGTTGTTCGGCAGGCTGCGCAGACTGCAACTTGCGTGCAGTCGAATCCTTGGGTTCAAATAATGTAAAATCATAAGCCTGTGCGCTCTGATAACCGGCCATGACAATCAACCTTTCCTAATACTTTATTTCAACTTCCCGATGCATCTCAATTTTGCACTTCTGCTTCTGGAATTTTCTTCCAATTCCGCATCGGTCGGTGTTTTTGCCCTGAATGCAAGTTCACCGCGCGGTGTTTTTCCGCACACACAAACGGGAAACTCTCTCGGACAGGTACACCCTTGCGTAAATTCTTTGAATTTATTTTTTACAACACTGTCTTCCAACGAATGAAAACTGATGATCGACAGTTTTCCGCCCACTTTCAAACAAGAGAACATTGATTCGATCGCATCGGGCAAACGCGAAATTTCTGAATTTGTTTCAATGCGAAGTGCCTGAAACGTGCGGCGCCCGGGATGCCCGTCACGCAAGGCTTTTGCAGGCATAGCGGATCGGATGATATCGATCAGTTCAAACGTGGTTTCAATTCTTTTCTTCTCACGGGCTTTCACCACAGCCCTTGCAATGGAACGGGCATATTTTTCTTCGCCGTAGCGAAAAATGACGTTTGCCAGTTCGGGTTCGGAATATGTGTTCACGATATCCGCGGCACTCATCCCCTGCATACTCATGCGCATATCCAACGGTGCGTCCTTATGAAAAGAGAATCCGCGCTCGGCAACATCCAACTGATGCGAACTGACACCGAGATCGGCAAGCACACCGTCCGCGCCGTCAATGCCGAGTTTTTGCAAAACGGATTGAATATTGGAAAAATTATCGTGAACGATGGTCACTCTGTCATCGTTTCCAAAACGCTGTGTCAATACCGCAATGGCCTGCGGATCCTGATCGATCATAATCAAGCGGCCGTTTTCAAGCCGTTCAAGAATTGCACTGCTGTGACCGCCGCCGCCTGCGGTACAGTCCACGTAAATACCGTCGGGCTTCACGCAAAGCGAATCAATGGTCTCCTTAAAAAGAACGGGAATGTGCTTAAACTCCATAGCGATCACCAGATGATTCCTTCGAAGCCGACTGCAGGTGCATCCGTCATCATATCATCCCATGCTTTTGCATCCCAGATCTCAATACGGTTATCGCAACCGAAAACAACGACGTCCTTTTTAAGCCCTGCATAGTCGATGAATTCCTGAGATATAACAAATCTGCCGTTTTTGTCGAGCGAGAGCCTGTCCGCACCAACGTAAGCAAATCTCTGATCGTTACGGTCCGAACGGGTTGCGGATTTCATACGGATCTGTGCAGTCAGACGATCCCAACCTTCCTGATCGTACACGAACAGGCATTCGTCGGGTGCTTTTACGATATAGAAAAATTCACCGATTTCATCACGGAATTGCGCCGGCATGGACAAACGGTTCTTGGCATCCAACGTATGCCTGTGCGTACCGATAACCTGCATTTGGCCACAACTCCTCTCAGCAAAATCAAGCGTTAAGATAAACAACAGATTTTAATTTTCGTTGTTTATCTTATCCCATTTCATGGGTTTAGGGTACACTTTGCCCCACTCGCATTGATATTATAACTGTTTCAGTCGCAAAAATCAAGAGGAAATCACGATTTTTTTAATCTTTTTTCATACTTTTTTTGGCGCACAAAAGTGAAAAAACATACACCTTATTTTTCCTTTTTTAAACAAGAATAACGGTGTTATTTTTCTGATACAAAAAGTCCCGGAACGGGTGCAAATGGTTTGCACCCGTTCCGGGGCTTTATATATTACATTATTTTTTTATAAACCGGGTTCAGTAATGCGCCACACCGCACTGACAAACGGGATTGATCTTAAAGATCTTCCAGAAAAAACCGATGATCTTATAGAAGAATCCGAGAATGCCGTCCTTATGGCACATACAATCACAACTCTTTGTTGCATCCGGCAATTCTCGCAACACTCATAAACAACTTTTTGAATTGGCTTTATGACCATGTTGAAGACTTGTCAGTAGAACTAACAAAATAAATCAAATTGCCCCGTTGAGATTGCAGATTTCTGCTTTCCGACGGGGATTTATCTTATTGTTATAAAATATATACTCTTATCTTTTCATCGTAACATATTGATATTCAGACAACGGATTATCGATCCACTCTCCGTCATTCCATCAACGCATCGTGGCACACTCATAACCATATTGCATCAAAGAATACTAAATATGCATTTTCCAATCCGATTGATTTATACAACGACGGATAACACAATCCGCATAACTCGAGTGTCCCTCTTTGATCTGCGGACGTCATTCTGTTATTCAAAATCACACTGCATCATGCTGTTATCGGGATTAAAGTCATTGCGTTCATACCACCGTGCCGAATTTTTGCTCGGCCAGACGATCACCATTTCACAACCTTCATTTTTAAGATAATTTTTAATGTACGACAACAGTTGCGTGCCATAACCTTTGTTACGATACACAGAAAGAGTGTGTACATTTGTAAGATAAGCAAGTTTAGAGTTGTAAACTTTCGGTTTGGGCACCTTATTGATGATCGCCACATACATTGCAGAGATCACGATGCCGTCCTGCTCCATAACAAAAACGGTATATGTGGAATCATTTTTCAGAAAAGTGATGAAATCATCAATAAACTGCTGTTTATCCACACCAACAATATTTGTTTCACCATAAGTAATATCATCTTCAGCAGAATGTTCCCATTTCATTTCAGCCAATTGCAAAAAGTCTTTTTCTTCAGCAAGTCGGATCATTTTTAACCACCCTTTACATAATCACTGTACAGATTATAACACACACTTACGTTGAAAATCAATAAAACAGAATCACTCAAGAAACAAAAAAAACAGTCTTACAATCGTAAGACTGCAACATTCTGTTTGGGATACACCCTGAAAACTGAACAATGGATGGATGAAGCTGTAAACTTGAACCTGTTCAAGAGGTCAAGCCCTCGACCTATTAGTACTGCTTAGCTGAACGTGTCACCACGCTTACACACGCAGCCTATCAACCTCTTAGTCTTTGAGGGGTCTTACTGACTTATGTCATGGGAGATCTCATCTTGGAGATGGCTTCACGCTTAGATGCTTTCAGCGTTTATCCAATCCGCACATAGCTACTCGGCCGTGCCACTGGCGTGACAACCGATGCACCAGC
>JAFQKN010000105.1 GCA_017396895.1 Clostridia bacterium | reverse complement strand
ACAGCAAGTTTTTCTGTCGTTTGAAGCAAAATCGGTCAAACAGAACGGCAAAACGTAAATTAAAAATGATAAAACAATCAAATTGTTTCCACTCGTTTAGCATTTAGCGTTTTGCGTTTAGAACTTGTAAATCATAATTTATTCTTCAATATCACTGAACTGTGAGTTGTAAAGATCGGCATAAAAACCGTTCTTTTCCAACAACTGTTCGTGCGTGCCCTGTTCGACGATGTCGCCGTCACGCACAACGAGGATCATATCCGCATTGCGCACGGTGGAAAGGCGATGGGCAATGACAAAACTGGTTCTGCCGTGCATGGCTTTGTCCATGGCTTCCTGCAACATCTGCTCGGTGCGCGTATCCACGGAACTGGTCGCTTCGTCGAGAATGAGCAGTTTCGTATCGGCAAGCACTGCACGGGCTATGGTGAGCAACTGCTTCTGCCCTGCGGAAATGTTGCCTGCTTCTTCGTTGAGTTTGGTTTGGTAACCGTCGGCCATGGCTTCAATGAATGAATGCGCACCGACCAATTTTGCCGCTTCAATGACCTGTTCATCCGTGGCATCCAGTTTGCCGTAGCGGATGTTTTCCATGACCGTTCCCTTAAACAGCCACGTATCCTGCAACACCATGCCGAAGGCTTTGCGCAGTTCACGGCGGTCATAGCGGCAGATGTCGATGCCGTCCAGCAAAATCGAACCGCTGTCAATGTCATAATAGCGCATCAGCAGTTTTACAAGCGTGGTCTTGCCCGCACCTGTGGGGCCGACGATGGCGATCTTCTGACCGGGTTTTGCCTGTGCAGAGAAATCTTTGATCACGGTCACGTCTTTGTTGTAGCCGAAACGCACGTTGCGGAACGTGACTTCGCCTTTTACGTTTTCAACCGACATCGTTTCTTCGGCGGTCAGCACTTCTTCTTCCGCTTCAAGGAATGCAAACACACGTTCTGCGGCGGCGGTCATGGACTGCAACATATTGCCGATCTGCGCGAGTTGCTGAATGGGTTGATTGAAATTTTTTACATACTGGATGCACGCCTGAATATCACCGACACCGATGGTGCCTGCAGCCGCAAGGAACGAACCTGCAACGGCCACACCCACGTAACCGAGATTGCCCACAAACATGATGATGGGGTGCATCAATCCCGACAGGAACTGCGCTTTCACGGCGGAATGATAGAGTTGATTGCTGATATTTGCAAATTCAGCCGATGCAATATGTTCACGGTTGAAGGCTTTAATGACGGTATGTCCGCCGTAAACCTCCTCCACGCGGCTGTTCAGATTGCCCAGCAAAGTCTGCTGTGCGCGGAAATACTTTTGCGAACGGGACATGACAAGGCGGATCAGACCGAAACTGATCGGCAACAGCAAAAGCGTCAGCCCCGTCATAAGAGGACTGATGGACAGCATCATCAAAAGCACACCCACCACGGTGATCAGGCAGGTAATGATCTGCGTGACGCACTGACTCAGACCGTTGGTCAGCGTATCGACATCGTTTGTGATGCGCGACAGAATTTCACCGACGGTGTTTTCTTCAAAATAACGCATGGGCAGGCGGTTGATCTTCACGGAAATTTCTTTACGCAAGCGGTAGGACACGCGATGCGTGACGCCCGCCATCGTCCAGCCCTTTGCAACGTCGAGAAAATAAGCCGCAATATACAAAAGAATGACGCGAAGCAAAATTGCACCGATGCCTGCAAAATCAATGCCGCCGTCACCGCGGATCTTCGCAAACAGACCTTCCGACAGCAAAGTGGTGGCATTGCCGAGCATCTTGGGGCCGACAATACTGAACATGGTACTGCCCACGGCACAAAGCATGACGAAAAACACGGGCAGGCGGAACGAGGCTATGAAGCGAATGATCTTGAGAATCGTGCCTTTGAAATTTTGCGGACGTTTTTTGTCCGGCATCACGGGAATATTCGTTTCCTGTTTCTTTTTACGCTTCACCGTTGTCGCCCCCTTTCATTCCCAGTTCTTTTTCACTGAGTTGGGATTGCGCGATCTTGCGGTAAGCAGGACAATTCTGCAAGAGTTCTTCATGCGTACCGATGCCTGCCATGCGGCCTTCTTCAAGCACGAGAATGGCATTGGCGTGCATGACCGTACTCAATCGCTGGGCAACGATGATGACCGTCGCATCGGCAACTTCCTTTTTGAGTGCCGCACGCAGAACGGCATCGGTCTTATAATCGAGGGCTGAAAAAGAGTCGTCAAACAGATAAATCTTCGGTTCTCTTGCAACGGCACGGGCAATGGAAAGACGCTGTTTCTGTCCGCCCGAGACGTTACTGCCGCCCTGTGCGATACTGCTCTGATAGCCGTCGGGTTTGCTTTCGACAAAGGCTTGCGCCTGTGCGACAGCGGCGGCTCTGTTTCTTTGTTCTTCGGAAAGTGAATCCACACCGAAGCCGATATTGCTTTCCACCGTGCCCGTAAACAGAATGCCTTTCTGCGGCACGTATCCCAGCAAACGGCGCAAAGAGGCAAGACTTGCCTTCGTGATATCGACTCCGTCAACGGTGATCTCTCCTTCGGTGGCATCGTAAAAACGCTCCAAAAGGCTCAACACCGTACTTTTGCCGCTTCCCGTTCCGCCGACAATGGCAAAGGTCTCACCCGGACGGGCAGTAAAGGAAATGTTATGTAAAACGTCATTTTGCGTGTCGGGATAGCGAAACGTCACGTTTTTGAATTCCACCACACCTGCGGCATCACTGATATCGACCGCATTTTCACATTCCGAAACCAAAGGCTGTGCATCCAGCACCTGCTGAATGCGGCTTGCGGCAACGAGGGCGCGCGGTGCATACACAAAGACCATGCTCACCATCAGGAAACCGCCTGCGATCATGATGGCATAGGTGGTGAAAGCGGTCATGTCACCGACTTCCATCACACCTGCATCAATACGCGGTGCGGCCACACGGACGATAATAGCGGAAAAACCGTACATCATCAGATTCAGAAGCGGCTCCACCACCGCCATGGCACGGCTTGTGAACAGCATGGTCTTGGTCAGGTCGCTGTTTGCCTTTTCAAAACGGCGTTCGCCTTCTTCTTCACGTCCGAATGCACGGATGACCTGCACCCCCGAAAGCAATTCACGGGAAATGCGGTTGAGGCCGTCCACCAGTTTCTGCATGATCTTGAATTTGGGGAAAATGGTGACGGACAGAATGGCCAGAGCCGTAAGGATGATGCCCACAGCCAAAGCGGCGATCCACGCAAGGCTCGGTGTGGTGCGCATGACCATCACCACACCGCCGATGCTCATCAGCGGTGCATACAAAACCACACGCAGAGCGATCATAATGACCATCTGCACGTGCTGAATATCGTTGGTGGTGCGTGTAATGAGGGATGCAGTGGAAAAAGAGTTCATTTCATGCCCCGAGAACGAGAGCACCTTGTTGAACACTTTCACACGCAGATCGCGTGCAATGCCTGCGCCGATGCGTGCGGTGACGTAGTTGAGCAAAACGGCAAGAGAAGCCAGTGCCAGTGTCATACCCAGCATTTTCACGCCCGTTTTCCACAAATACTGCGTGCGCAGCGTGTCGGCGTCACCGCCTGCGGCATTGAACATCGTCACGACATCCGCCACGCACGAACTTTTGCGGAATGCGTCCCCCAATACGGCGGTATCGCGCGTGACCGTCTCACGTACGGCCAGCATTTCTTCCTGCAATTGTGCAATTTCTTCTTCCTGCAACAAATGTACATTTTGCGGCAATTGCACAAGGTCTTCCGTCACCGCCGTGTGACGGGCAAACAAAGACGGAATGAACACCGTTTCCAGTGTTTGCAGATTTTCCTCCTGCGTGTTCTGCAAAACAAAATTGCCGTCCTGCAGAACGTACTCGTTTTCAAAGATCTTTTTTTCTTCCTCTGTTAAGAACAACGCCCACTCTGCGGCATCGGCCTGCGTGGCTTGCAGAGGTACGGCATAAGAAATGCCGTTGTTCTGAATGCCCGTGTCGATGAGTTCCGACGTAAAAGCGGGCAGCATCAAGTCGCAGACCGCCTGCACCAGAAGCAGTACCAGTGAAAACACGGCAAGCAGGCGATATCCTTTCAAGGATCGCAACATCAGTTTCATTTATATTCTCCCTTCCCAACGGAAATATGAAACGAAAACCTTATATATAATGTAATTTATATAATACGAAAAACGGCACACGCGTGCGCGCGCAGAACGGCAGACACGTCACTGCCGATCACTTGCTTTTCTTTGGTGACAAGATCGACCGTTTCGTACACTTTTTTTGCACACAGACCGAGTGCGGCCAAAGAGACCGACACTTCGCGCTGTTCATCGGAAATATTGAACAGGCCGACCACCGTGTTGCCGTCCTTGTCCTTACCTGCCCACACCGCGCTGTCATCGTCGAACAACACCGGCACCGCACCTTCACCGAAGCGGTTGTAGTCCAGCAGGTCGCGGTTGGTGAGCAGGGACAGTGTAAATTCGTCATTCAGGCGCATTTCCGCACCGATCATCAGCGGTGAACGGAACAGACACCACAGAGCCATCATGGTCTGCTGTTCGTCCTTTGTGAACCGCGTGTTGCGGTCTTTGTATTTCGGATCGGTTTCGGTCAGTTGGATGCGTCCCAAGGGCAACATATCGCAATCCGGCCAACAGCCGGGTGCGCGCCATGCGTACCACTCGTCGCATTTATAAAACATCTTTTTGAGTGCATCCCAACGGTCCCAGAAGTCCCCCGTCATGCGCCACATATTGGCATTGCGGCAAAGGTGTGCCGCATGGGACACGGGTGCAGGGCCGGGTGAAAGGCTGAGCACCATCTCTCTGCCGCAGTTGTCAATGGCTTTGCGGATCATTTCGATTTCTTTTTCGGCAGAATAGGGATTGTTCGGAAAATGCTCGGTGTTGGCAATGTCGTCCACCTTGACATAGTCCACATCCCACGAAGCGTATAATTCAAAGATGGAATTATAATATTCCTGCGCACCTGCACGGCGGTAATCAATGCCGTACATATCGGTGTTCCACGGACAGATGGAATACTGAAGCGCAATGTCGCGTGCAGTGGCGGTCGTGCCCTTGATGGCAGTGTTGCGGTGTACGGCCTGACGCGGAATGCCGCGCATGATGTGAATGCCGAATTTCAGCCCCATGGCATGAATTTTGTCGGCAATGGGCTTGAAGCCTTTTCCGTCGGCAGAGGACGGAAAACGGTTCACGGCAGGAATCAGACGGGAGTATTCGTCCATGTACAGTTCAACAAAATTGTTGTATGCGTATCCAACAGCGGTCGGTTCGGACCACTGGATATCGCAGACCACGTATTCCCAGCCGTATTCTTTCAAATTGTCACGCATATATTCGGCATTGCCCAAAAGCTGTTCTTCATTGACAGCGGCTCCGTAGCAATCCCATGAATTCCAGCCCATCGGCGGACGAGGGGCACAATTATTTTTATCAGGCATGATTTTTTCCTTTCAGATCAGCAGACGACTGCATTTGTAAATACGGGGATCCCGTACGGGGTGAAAAAGATTCCTTTTACGTGTTCACTCTGCAAACAGAACGAGGAATAATAATACAAAGGTGTAACGGCTCCCGTTTCCATCAGCAGATCTTCAGCCATGTGCAACAGTTTGTAACGCAGATCGAGATCCGTTTCATACCATGCCAGAGAGATCAGCACATCATAGGTCTCCTGCCACGTGGCATTGCTCACCTTATAATCATATCCCAACGGTGTCAGATCCAGGCTGTACGCGCCGACCGATGCATGATTGTCTACACCGAGTCTTGCAGTGTTGTCTGCGGATTCACTGTAGAACATTTCAAGGAAGTTGACAGGATCGTTGTAGTCAGCGATCCAACCGTCGCGGATCCATTCAAATGTACCGTTTTGACGGGCTGTGAGAAGCATTGCCCAATCCGTTATGTTGATGTTGACTTGCAGACCGTAGGCGGCAAGATCGTCTTGAATGCATTGTGCGATGATGTCATGCCCTTCACCGTTGTGCAGGATCTCAACACCGGGGAAATCCGTAAATCTGCCCGTCGCGGTATCATACTTGTAATACTGACGCAATATTGCAACGGCATCCTTGCAATTCTGCTCGTAGGCCGCAGGCCTTGTGTCAAAATAACCGTGATAGGCGGTCGACGAACCTGCGTTTTCATAAAACTTTTTCGTGTATACCACGTCCGATACGGCCTTTGCAACCAGTGTGGAGGCGGCATTATCCGTCGGCATTTCAATTGCTTCAAGAATGTCCTGTCGGTTGATAAGCAAGGAGAGCGCTTTGCGGATTTGGGCTTCGGCTTTTTCCTTTTCTGCTCCCGTCAAGTCGGAGGACGGCGGCAACAGGGATTTATTGACGTTGAAAACATAGTAATAGGTTCCCATGACGTCAATGTTGCAAAAATCGCGCCCCGAGAAACCGTATTCGGCGGCAACCATACCGTTGTTTGTAAAATGCAGATTGCCTGCGGCGTAGTTTTCGCGCACGGTGTTTTCATCCGTTGTCAGCAGGAATGTGATCGTTTCCGCACGTTTCCTCGATTCTTTGACGTGATAGAACTCATTTCTGGTCAGCACGATCTGCGAATCATCCCATTGTGACATCGCAAACGCACCGTTGCCGACGAAAGAGGACGCACTGTTCGCCCAGTTTTCATTCTTTTCAACGACCGATTTCTTAACAGGCATAAAAATGCTGTTGGTGAGAAGATCAAACAGGTACGTACAGGGGTATGCCGTCACAACGGTCAATTTGTTTCCGCTTGCACGCACGTTGAGTTTTGCAGTGGGATCTTCCTGCATTTTTGCATAACCGTCGATGTCGTAGAACAGAAATGCGTAGGGGGCATCGTTATCGGGATCTGCCGCCCTGTTCCATGCATACACGAAATCCTCAGCCGTCAGCGGCGTACCGTCCGACCAGCGCAGGTCATCACGCAGGATAAACTCATAGGACATTCTTCCGTCCTGCAATTCGACTCCGACAGGCAGATTTGTTGCACAATCCGCAACAACACGCGTATTGCCGGTCACATCTGCTTCGTATTTTGTGAGACCTGCAAACAGGTTCTGCACAAGGGTAAGCTCGTTATCGGACTCTGCGAATGCAGGATCCGGACAATCGGGTTGCGCGCCGATGTTTACGTTCAGGTCTTGGTTCATCGCAGGCAAGCGTTCAAGGTTGACCGCCGCACGCAATGTCAAACGGGCATCGCCAACATAGCAATAGCCGTCGCCGTCGGCATCGGCAGCCTTATAATAATCATAGTTTTGTGCATCGTTGCATTTTTCGGCCAGCGTTTCTTCTGTTTCCAGCCCAATCACAAAACGAAGGACCGTGCGGGCATCCCCCGTGGTGATCATACCGTCATTGTTGACGTCACCGCGCAGAAAGTAAAGTTCTTCGGTCTGCGCCGCGGCAAAGGCCGCACACGGAAAAACAAGAACCATACTCAGCAACAGGCAAAGAAAACGTTTCATTATGCATACCAACCTTTCATATTTTTAAATACATTGAAATTCGCGGAAGGTTTTGGGAATGGTGCTGTAAATTATGATTTATCGAACTGTT
>JAFQKN010000104.1 GCA_017396895.1 Clostridia bacterium | reverse complement strand
TTTTGCAAACTCTTTAGCTTTATCCCGCAAAATACTATCTGCCATAAATACCACCTCTATATAAATTATACAGAAAACGGAAAAGTTTTTCAAGTGTTATTCTGCCTTGCGGCAGAGTGATATTATTGTCCCCGGACAATAGTGTTATTGAATCCTTCGGATTCAGTGTTATTTTATTCGCAACAAACTCGCGAAGCGAATAACACTGTGCGAAGCACAATAAAACTGCGAAGCAATACAACTCGCCGTATGGCGAATAAAACTGGCGTTGTATCCTTACGGGTACAACGCCTTCGGCAAGCGGTTTTTTGATAAGTCATCAATAGGTGAAGTTTGTATATTCGTTGGCAATGTCAAGAGTAAGTTTTTGATCCTTGTGATTGCCCAGACGAGTCTTGATGAACGAAGTGTAAGCGGTGACCTTTGCGGACTGCTTCATGTAGGTGATCTGTCCGTCGGGAGTGACTTCGGCAACGATGGTGAAATCCTGATAGGTCACGGTGCCGTTTGCATCGTAGGCAAGAGAGCCGATCTCACGAATCACGGGAGCAATGTCTGCATCGAAGTAGATCAGATCTTCCGTCACGGATTGCAATACGTTGTATTTTTCGGAAGAAGAAGTGTCCACATCGTGGAAGGTCATAACGAATACGTAGTTACCGTTTTCGTTGACGGTGCAGGATGCGCTTTCAACCCAATCGTATTTGTAAAGATCAAACGGCGGGAAGTTTGCCCATGCTGCCTGTGTGCCCTTTTCGGTGGTCAGCGTTGAGGACTTGAGATAGGATTTTACCTTGCGGTCGGTGGTGCAGTTGAGTTTGGTGTTGTCGGCATCAATGCTTTGGCTCATGGTCTTGGTGTAACCGGCTTTTGCATAGTAAGCGATCTCGTTAATCAGTCCGCCGAGGTAATCACCGATGTCTTCAATGGTGCCGTATGCGGCGGGTGTTTTGTAGTTGATGCCTTTGAAGTAGGAGGAATAATTGAAGTTATTGTAAACGGTTTTGGTGTGAACCACAGCAGAAACGTTGTTGTAGGTCACGGGGATGACAAGCAACTGGTTGGTGAGCAGTTCCTCTACGCTCAGAACCGCGTCTGCCTGATGGGTGAGGGACAGGAATTTGCCGTTGGGAGTGAGTTCCGCAATGATGGTGAAGTTCTTGGTTGTCACGTTTTCACCTTTCCAGTTTGTGATGTGCGAACTGGATGCGAGTGCGGGTTCCACGTCTTCTTTCCACGTAATGTGCTGATCGGTCGCCTTGAAGATGAACGAACCGTTGTCAAGACGGGTGGTATCGGAATCGGCAAGCACGATGGTCATAACATAGTTGCCTGCGGGATTGACCGTGCAGGTTGCGCTTCTGACCTTGGAGTAGTCATTCATGGAGAAATCGGGGAAGGTGC
This sequence comes from Clostridia bacterium, assembly GCA_017396895.1. Taxonomy (GTDB): domain Bacteria; phylum Bacillota; class Clostridia; order Oscillospirales; family Acutalibacteraceae; genus RUG806. The sequence continues at coordinate 2,423 of JAFQKN010000104.1, read as the reverse complement.
AGCGGGCATTTTTGGTGCCGATGCCGTACACAACGCCTTTGGCTTCGCCTTCGGAAGTGATGTATGTGTTTACGTGATCGAAGAATTTGCCGTTGCACACGTCAAGGATCTTCTGATTTTCGTCCACGGACTGCCAAGCGGTCTTGGTGTAGCCTGCACTGCCGCCGACTTTCACTGCATGAACGGCACGGTTGTAGAATTCAAGGATCTGCTGGGTGGTGGTCAGGGTGTTGAGATTTTCATAGCCCACCGTTTCAAGACCGACCGCGATGCGCAGAATGGTACGAGCATCGGAAACGGACACAAAACCGTCATAGTTGATGTCAGCAGCCAGACGGAAATTGTAGGTTTTGGCATTGTAGCAACGCTGTTCGATGGTGTTCCAGTTTTCAAGGCCCACCGCGTAACGCAAAGCACTGCGCGCATCATCGGGGGAAACGATGCCGTCATTGTTCAAGTCGCCGGGCTTGTAGTTAAAGGTTGCATCATCGGCAACGGGTGCATCCACAGCCACATCCAGAGCGAATGCGCCGTAAGCACAGGTGCACATGATAACGACAGCCATAAGAACGCTGAATATCTTTTTCATAAAAAATCACCTTTCCGGATATTTGGTTTCATTATACAAAAATAAACTGAATATGTCAATAGCAATTTTACACTGTGCATATATGTGTAAGAGGAGAGAGAAAAGGGAGAAAAAATGCGGCTTTCGCATCTTTTCTCCCTTTTATTGTTTAGTCTCTTACGCTGTAAATGATATCCGTATAACTCGGATACGGCCACAGATTGCCGGGCATGAGCGTTTCCGCCTCGTCGGCGGCAGTACGCAGTTGTTGCATGAGTTTTGCCACGGTGTCGCGGCTGTAAACGGATTGCGCGGCAACACCTGCAATGTTCTTTTCGTGTGCAAGGGCAGCATCGAGTGCATCCGCTGTGTCACTGATGGTATCGCAAAGTGCGGCAAGGTGCAGGGCGGTTTTTTCTTCGTAGCCGCCTGTTATGTTCAAGGCCTGTTTTTTGCGCAGGATACTCTCGGAAAGTTGAGACACATACGCACTCACGGCAGGCAGAATATCACGGTGTGCCATTTCAGACATGGTCATGGCTTCGATCTGCAGAATCTTGCAGTAGTTGTTGAGCATGATCTCATACCGCGAATGCAGTTCGCTGACGGTAAATACGCGGTGTTCGGCAAACAGGCGCACGTTCTTTTCATCCAAAAGACACGGTACGCAATCGGGGGTGGTGCGCAGATTCAGAAGGCCTCTGCGTTTTGCTTCACGCATCCACGCTTCATCGTAACCGTTGCCGTTGAAAATAATGCGTTTGTGCTGCTGAATGGTGCGGCGGATGAGTGCGTTGAGACTGCTGTGAAAGTCCTCGGCGGCTTCCAATTCATCGGCAAACACACGCAAGGATTCCGCAACGGTGGTGTTGATCATCACGTTTGCATCGGCAATGGACGCGGTGGAACCGAGCATACGGAATTCAAATTTATTACCTGTGAAAGCAAAGGGTGACGTGCGGTTACGGTCGGTGTTGTCACGCGGGAAACGCGGAAGTGTATGCACACCGACTTTCATCAGCGTCTTTTCCGCGGCATCGTAGGCGGTTCCGTTTTCAATGGATTCAAGAATGGCACTCAGTTCGTCACCCAAGAACATCGAAATGACTGCGGGCGGTGCTTCGTTTGCACCCAGACGGTGATCGTTGCCTGCGCTTGCAACGGAAATGCGAAGAAGATCCTGGTATTCATCCACAGCCTTGATAACCGCGCACAAAAACAGCAAAAACTGTGCATTATCTTGCGGTGTCTGACCGGGATCGAGGAGATTGACACCCGTGTTGGTTGCGATCGACCAGTTGTTGTGCTTGCCCGAGCCGTTGATGCCTGCGAAAGGCTTTTCGTGTAACAGGCAGACAAGTCCGTGTTTGCCTGCCAGTTTTTTCATGATCTCCATGGTCAACTGGTTATGGTCGGTTGCCACGTTGGTCTGCGTGTAAACGGGAGCCAGTTCATGCTGTGCGGGTGCGGTTTCGTTGTGTTCGGTCTTGGCATAAATACCGAGTTTCCACAACTCCTCATCGAGTTCTTTCATGTAAGCGGCAACACGCGGTTTGATGGTGCCGAAATAGTGGTCGTCCAATTCCTGGCCTTTGGGCGGTCTTGCGCCATACAAGGTACGGCCGGTGAGGATCAGATCCTGTCTTTGTTCAAATACGCTCTGATCGAGCAGGAAGTATTCCTGTTCGGGGCCTGCGGTGGTGATGATACGCGTTGCATCACTGCCGAACAGTTTCAGAATTCGCATGGCCTGACGGTTGATCGCTTCCATGGAACGCAGAAGCGGTGTTTTTTTGTCGAGTGCTTCGCCGCCGTAGGAACAGAATGCGGTGGGAATGCACAGGGTAGCATCTTT
>JAFQKN010000103.1 GCA_017396895.1 Clostridia bacterium | reverse complement strand
GAAGGCTTTACACCGCCCGCTCTGGTGACCGAATACCAGTGGGCGGACATGAGCAACTACAAAGAATTTGCCGACAAGGGCGAAGAAGCCTTTGCGGAATACGTTGATATGCAGGCCGAGCGCGTCATTGCCATGCTCGACAGTGACGAAGTAACAAAGTACAACAACGAGTTGAGCCTGTTGCGCAAAAAGTTGGCATTGCCCGAAATTTCTTACGAACAGCCGAGGCTCAACCGCCTGCTGAAAACCCCGTTGGTCGGCCGTGTGTGGCTGACGGACATGGTGAATGCGTGGATCGAAGATGCCGATGCCAAACCCGTTTTGATGCTTTACGGCAAGCCCGGTGCGGGCAAATCCATGTTCAGTGCGCATTTACAGCACTACAATCCGCACGTGGCGGCCGCCTTTGCCTGCAATCACCAAAGTGATGAATTCAGCAACACCGATAATATCATCACGTGGCTTGCCTACAAACTTGCCATGCGTCTGCCCGATTTTCGCAGACAAGTGCTCAAACTTTTTGAAGATCCGTATTTTGACATAGGCAGTAAAAAAGACCGTTTTGACCGCCTGATCGCACAGCCGTTAAGCCTTTGCATTGACGGCAACCGTGCGCCCATGATGATCATTATTGACGCCCTTGACGAAGCCGAGGGCGACGAAATGGCAGGCTTTATCAGTGAATACACGAGCCTTTTGCCGCCGTGGTTGCGAATGCTCATCACCGCCCGCAAAGAGCCGCACATCACCGAGCGTTTCAAAAATTATCCGCACATCGACTTTGACGAACAGAGCGAAAACAATGAAGCGGACATCCGCGCGTATTATGTAGCACATCTGCACGATCTTCTCGACCGTCAACCCGACCGCGAAGCCGCTTTGAGCCGACTTGTGAGTGCAAGCGAGGGCGTGTTCCTGTATGCCGAGGAGATCTGCCCGATCTTATTGGAAGAAGCAAAGAAAGGCGACCTCGACCTGCTGACCTTTGACCTGCCGAAAGGCATGGACAATTTGTTCTGGTTCAGCATGAAACGCAAGGACTTTACATACCACAAAGACGGCGTGACCTATCATTACAGCGATTTCTGGCAGGAGCCTTTGGGAATGATCGTAGCGGCATTGTCTCCCTTGCCGGTCGAAACACTCAAAGCCCTGATGGGTTGGGATGAAAATGCCTACCACACATTCCGTCTGCCGCTGTCTGCCTTGCTGACGGAAACCGACGGCTGTTTGCAAACATTCCACCGTTCGTTCGGTGAATGGCTCGACAAAACGGATGAATTCCACAGCAGTACGCAGGACGGACTTGTGAATCTCGCCAAACGCAGCTATGCCGTGTATCAGACGGGTGTGGACAACATGGACGAATACCTGTTGTGCAACCTCACCGCACTGTTACGTAAAGCGGATATGAAGGATGCATATGAAATTGCCGTAGCGGATGATGTGCTGATAACTGCAATGAAAAACAAAGCCACAGAATTGCGTGATTACAGCAAATTGACTGCCGCTCTGTATCTCAGCGAGGAACTGGTGTGCATTTTTGAAAACGATACAAGCGAAAGAGGTTTGAACAACTACTCCATTGCCCTCGACAAACTCGGTCGCGTGCTGGAAATAAAGAATGCGTTCAAAAAGGCCACGGAAGTATTCAACAAAGCATTACAAACAGCCAGAAAACTGGTTGCGGACTTCCCCGAAAATCCTGAATATCGCCGCAATCTGTCGGTTTCGCTCAACAAGGTTGCCGACATTCTGCAAACACAAAACGAGTGGGATGAAGCACTGGGACTCTATACCGAATCGTTGGAAATTGCAAGAAAACTGGCGGCGGACTCCCCCGAAAATCCGGAATACCGCCGCGATCTGCCGGTTTCACTCAACAATGTTGCCGACATTCCGAAAGCACAAAACGAGTTGGATAAAACACTCAAATTCTATACCGAATCGTTGGAAATTGCAAGAAAACTGGCGGCAGACTTCCCCGAATATCCGGCCTCTCGCAGCGGTCTGTCGTTTTTACTCGCCAAGGTTGCCGACATTCCGAAAGCACAAAACAAGTGGGATGAAGCACTAAAACTCTGCAACGAATCGTTGGAAATAAGCAGAAAACTCACGGCAGACTTCCCCGAAAATCCCGAATATCGCCGCAATCTGTCGTGTTTGCTTATCAAGGTTGCCGTCATTCTGCAAGCACAAAACGAGGGGGTTGAAGCACTGGAACTGTAAACCGTATCGGTGGAAAT
>JAFQKN010000102.1 GCA_017396895.1 Clostridia bacterium | reverse complement strand
GCAATCCGAAAATACCGATCTTAATTGTTTCCATTTGTCATCACCTCAATATGAGTATATCAACGCGCCCGTGCAAATGCAAGAATAAAAAAACGACAAATTTCTGCCGAAACTTGTCGTTTTTTGGCTGGGGTGGTTGGACTCGAACCAACGAATGGCGGAGTCAAAGTCCGATGTGTTACCGCTTCACCACACCCCATTGCTATTTGCAAAGGTGATTATAGCAAAAAGAACGCGCTCTGTCAACCGCAAAATTAAAAATTTTAACACATTAAAAATTAAATTTTTGGAAAAATAATGCATAAAACAGCAGGACTGACGTTTAACAGCCCTGCCGATATGGTTTATTCTCTGTTCAAAATCTTACCGAATGCTTTTTGTACGGCATAATAGGACGGTTTCGGCTTGCCGTCTTTGTCCACAAGTCCCCATTGCGTTTCCGTCGGACAATCACTCTGACCGCAATAATAGCAACGCGGCGGATCGGAGTAACAGTAAATAAACGCGCCGCAGATGTGCTTGGTTTTATAAAATCTTTCCAAAATATCGGAAAAGAATTTTGCCTGGCCGTCGGGAGTATGCTCGTAGCCGGGAATTTTTGTAATACGCGGCAGTTCCGTGTAAAGGTGATTGACGTAGTCACTCTTAAAAATAAAACCGAAATACTTATCGGGATCATTCCCGCAGACATATTTTACGTGCTCACGCATGGTTTCGGGCAAGGCATCCGTAAAACGGACGATATCATTCTTGGCCTGCGCTTCACTTTCGACTCCGTAGCGGCGAAGAACGTCAATTTTCTGCTGTTTTGTTTTAGGCTTTCCGCCGCTGAGATAACCGAATTCCTGAATAAGAACAGGCTTTCCCGTCAGCGCATAAAGATACCGTGTCAGTGCCGTAAACAAGAACATAAAACCGGGGGCAGTAAAGAAACAACCGAGATAAATATCAATCCCGACGTAGTCGCAGTATTTGTGCCACGGACGCAGTTTTGCGTGCAGATCAGCCTGCGGCCCTGCGGAATTGTACCCAATAACGGTATCACCCCGACGTGGGTACATTTCTTCCAAATGCAGGGCAATAAAGGCGATCGCCTCATCCATCGTCAGCGGAATGGTAAAACGGGGAATCCCCATTTCATTTGTAATCTGCCATCCTGCAACAAAGCCTTTGAGATCTTCAACGAGAAATCTTGCCGTTGCACGTGCATTCTTTTCTCCTTCTGCCGTACGCGGATCGGCTCCGTTGGCAATGTATTCGGTCGCATACGGAGTAACGGCCATGACCTTGATCCCGCTTTCAACATAACCGCGGCAACGCTCCTTGAAGGCAATATACCCGTCCCTCAAATTGCCGTTTTCGTCATACGGATACGGTATATCTATGCGTATCCATTCAATATTTGCCTGTCGGATCTGCTCATAATTCTCATTCGGATGGCAAACGCCGCAAAGAAACCCTTTTTTACGCAAGTCCTTTGTCGCTTCATTCTCTTTTGGAATAAAAAAGGATTTGAGCAGATTGGCAGGTAAATACTTTAGCGAATAAACGATTTGGTCTTTTATAAACTGTTCCATATTATGAATCCACCTCAACCGTTTCTTCCAGATTATGCATCATTTCGAGAATATCTTCGTTTACCGTTTGCTCTTTTGCGAGCAGTGCACGGCGTTCGTTGAGGGCAACATACATCTGCTCTCGCTTTTCACCGACAAGATCATAGAAGAAATACGGGATCACTTTGATGATTCTCGGGAACAGGTTAATGCCGACAAACAGGAACCATACGTGCTGATAGATCGTTTTGCTGCCCTGTGACCACGGAAGCATGGGAATGGTTGCATCATAACCCGACCATTTGAACAGGAAAATGGTAAACCATGCATTGATAGGAGACGTAACTTTCTGAATGAGGTCGGTCAAAATATTGATCGTACCGTCCGGACGTTCTCCCGTCATATACTCGGTGTAGTCACTGATCTCGCGCCCTACTTCCGATTCAAACACATTCGCAGGTCCGTTGTTGATGGCCTCCAAACCGTGGAACAAGGCATAAATTCCGATCATAGCCCACTTGTTCTCCACCAACGGCAAACCGCAGAGCAACATCCCGACCGCTGCAACCATATCCCACAAACGAAGAGCGATCAGCGCATTGCGGTTGTTGTTTTTAAAAATCTTCTTAAATTTGGGAATCAATGCCGCACTGGGCATATCAATGGCATTATAAGGAAGATAAGCAATGGCAGAATTGATCGATCCGCCGAAAATTTCCTGCTGGGTAACGACGTCCCATGAATAGCCGCCGCTGCTCCACCATGAAGTCGCAAAATTGGCAATGAAATTTCTGAGTTGGTACTTGTTTTTCAGAACGTAGAACATGGTCTTGGTGATCGGAGCCGGCTTGGGTTGCAAAGCAATTCGTTCGTTACAACCGATCGCCATAGCAATATTGCCGATCGCCCCCAAAGAACACGCAACACCTGCAAGAATTGCAAAGAACGTAGACATGGGGAAATTGATATATCCCTTGTTATTGAGTTCCATAATCGGCGGGAAGATGGTATAAACTGCCTGCGAACCGACTTCTCCGACATAGGTATTCAACAGTCCGACATTGATTCGGTCCTGCGGATTGGCTGTCTGCAAAGAGAGCAGATTGCCGCGAGGAATGTTATAAATGGTAGAAAACGTTTCCTGTATAAAGAGTAAGGTAAACACAAAAATGATCTTTGCGGGATCGTCCCCCGAACGTTCACCCAAAAATATGGCCCCTGCATACAACAGAAATGTACTTGCAAAATACGGGATGGCACCGAAAATGATGTAAGGTCTTGCTTTTCCCCAACGGGTTCTGGTCTTGTCATAGATAGCCCCCATGAGAGGATTGTTGAGCATATCGTAAATGCTGATAAGAGACAGAATAACGGTGACATACACCATGTCGATCTTCAAGACATTAACAAAATAGAGCGTTCTGTAAACATTGACACCGCCCAACACCTTGGTCGCAAATTCACCGATGGCCGGCAAAAACATTTCCTTCGGGGAAAGCACGTTCGTGTGGAACATTTTGATTGCAAGGCGGCTGTATTTGCTTCGTTGTTCGTCCTGCAACTTGGCCGCTGAGTTATCTTCTGCGGTAAAAACACCTTCAACAAAGTTTTTTACGCTTTTATTATTCTCACTCATTCAACATTCACCTCACAAGTTGATCTGTAGTATCCGTCATCCGACAATGCATAAACCGTTACAGTACCTTGTCCGATTGCATGAACGGTTCCGTCCGCATCCACGGTTGCAATTTTTTCATCTTCGGTGTACCACGTGACCGTTTGCACTGTGGCATCGGAAGGAGAAACCTTTGTTTGAAGCATTGTTGTTTCTCCGACAGCAAGATTCACCTTCTTGGTTTTCATTTTCATGGATTCCACAGGCACCCGCACATAAACGGTACATGAATCCGAATATGTTTTTCCGAGGTAGTCGAAAGTCGCCGTAATAACGGCCTCCCCCGTAGTTTTAAATACGTCAATATATCCGTCCGCATCCACGGTGGCAATATTTTCATCAGAAGAACTCCAGTTGACCGATTCAACAAGCGGATCTGCACACACGAGCGTTGCAAGCAGATTATCCGTTCCGCCGGGTTCTATGACAAGTTTACTTTCGGAAAGGCTGATGCCCGGCCACGTAAAGTGATAGGCTTTGGTTTCACGTAAAGACAAGCCGATGTTCTTCTGCCCAAGTTCGGCATATTCATTTTCAAATGTCACAACCGACTCGACTGTCATGTCCTTAATATAGCGCAAAGACGTAATTTCATCCGTCAACCGATGCACCTTTGCATGAATTGCAAGCGTGTCATAGGTCACGTCTGTCACCGACACGGTTGCCGCACCGTCAACTGCACGTTCCGTCAATGCGGCAATCTGCGCTTGGGTACGGGGTTTAAAATTACGTTCCAACACGCTGTTTGCCGTCTGCTCATCGTTTTTCAGAACGAGTTGAATATCGTATTCATCACGGTACTTCATAAAATAAGCCCTCGGAGAACCGCAATCCTCACAAAAAGCAAGCGGCTCCTCGCTTGTTTCCCCGCAAGAGGGACAGGAATAGTAAATATAATTGCAAGTAAAACTTACCACATCATCTGCCGTAATATCGGGCAAGACCAACAGTGCGCGCACATCTTCGCCGAAACCGACTGACGTCAACGCGGATTCATCTTCTTCAACGGAAGAAATATAGGATATAAAATTATCCATAGCAAAAAGAAGCGTCTTTTTCAGATACTCAGAGCCGTCCGTAATCAAAGAATCGGAATCAGTGGAAAAATAGGTATCGTACTCAATTCTCGGAACACCGTTGAGAGCCTTATCAAGAACGGCAGAAAGATAATCAACCGCCTCCGCAGACGTTTTTGGTGCAGGTGTCAGGCTTTCCTCCGGTTCATTCGGTGGAAAAGTACCTTCCATAGCCCTGACTCTGTCAAGCCCCAACAAAAAACCGCCGACAAAGAAAAAGATGAGAATACAGACAACAGCAGCCGTAAGCAATTTGGATTTATCAATCTTTTTCTCTTTCATTGGACTTCCCCCTTTCCTGCGCTTGCAAGCATACTCTTCTGAAATGCGGCTTCTTCCGCAGCAATTGCCGCTTCAATCTTTCTTGTTTCCTCCGTTTCAACAACCGGTTGCGGCAGGTCATCTATGTTGATCTCCCCGGCTTTTACTTTTTTGTAGATTGCAACTCGTTCTTCGACACCTTCATCATAAACGGGATGAATGCCGTGTTTCCACAGCATAAGATTAACATAGAAAACTGCGCCGAACATAACCGTTGAAACGATCAACCCGAAACCGAAACTGCCGGAAACCAACAATGCATCTTTTGAGGCGGCCGCAAACAAACCGATCAAAGCCATATCTGCAACGGATGCCGCCATTCCGAGTCCTGCAATCACGGTGACCACCTTTTGCATATTCTTTATGCTGATAAAACCAAGCAAGGAAAAAAAGAAGCAAAAAACGGCACACAGTGCAATCAAAACATAGCAGATCACAGCATTCCTGAGTGCCGCAAATGCGTTCCCGACAACGGCAGAGCCTGCCATATCCAAAATATACAATACAGTTCCGTCGGTAAAGGCATTCACAAAGCCGAGAATACCGAAATGGGAGTTGTTCGTCAAAAACGGCATCGAAACGCTAAAGTTACCCGATGGGATCAAAAGCGAAAGCACAGGCAACAGCATAACAACAAGTTTTGCCGTGATCCATTTGGATCCGCTGAATGAATACCGCAAATTGCGCAGTTTTACTTTCAATCCCGCCTGGGAAAGTTCTGCCAATTTGGCTTCACGCAAAAAGTTTTCCTCAAAATTAACAAACCGCATATTCACACCGCACGCAGGACAAAACTGGCTGATGTCAAAAATGCGCAACTTTTTGCCGCATTTGGGACAAGCACTCATAAAAAACTCCTCCTTTGACAATAAAAAACTTAACAATCCGTCATTTGCTTGGTTGAATTAACCAAAATTTAACGCGAATTACATAAAAATAATATACACTATTTTCATCATATCTGTCAACACATTATTATTTCTTTGTAATAAAAAGTTTCTTGACACACAACCGGCGTTGTGCTATTGTATAGATACGAATGTGAAAGGATGAAAGCATATGAGTCTCAATCTTGTACAAAAACTGTTTTACAAAATTTTTTGTGTCATTCTCAGCCTGTTTTACAGCATTGCAGGCGGTGTTGTGGCTCCGTCCACGGAAGATCCCATTGATGTGCTGAATGAAAATACGGTCCGGTTGACTTTTGCAACCGTTGCGGATCCGCAGGTTTCCAACTATATGTTCGGCAGATACCGCATTTTTGAAGCAGCTTGCATGGATATTAAAAATGCGGAATATGATTATGATGCCGTATTGCTTCTCGGTGACGTTGCCGAAAACGGTTTGACTGAAGAATATCAGCTTGTGCTGGACGGACTGTCGGGTATCAACACCCGCTACATTGCCATTACAGGCAACCATGACATCCGTCTGCGTCTGTATTCACAGTCTTCTGAACGCTTTAAAGAATTTGCAAATGCATTGAATCAGGATGAATCCATGACGGAAATGCATCATTCCGAAGTTATCAACGGCTATAAATTCATCACACTCGGTTCGGACAGAACAGAATTTGAGGAAACATATCTCAGTGAAGAACAGTTGGCATGGCTGGACGATGAACTGCACGGCGAAAACGGCAATCTTACTTTTGTCCTCTGCCATCAGCCTTTGAAACTCACCCACGGTCTTCCCGATACGTGGAACAGCCCGTCCGAAACCGCAGGCAGTGTGGGCAAACAAAATGACGAACTGTTTGATATTCTGAAAAAATATGATAACGTAGTATTTTTAAGCGGACATCTTCATACCGGCTTTGCAGATTTCCTTTATGAAGAAAAAGAAGGTGTACATCTTGTGAATGTTCCTTCTTTCTCTATTGAAAACAAAACAGGTGAATACAACGAAGCCGGTCTCGGCTTTATTGCGGAAGTATATAAGGATGAACTGATCTTCCGTGCAAGAGATTTTGCAAAGGGTGTCTGGCTTCCCGAACACGACATAAAAATCAGCATAAAGTAATGTTTTTCCCATCGGCATTCGTCGATGGGATTTTTCTTGACAAAAGCAGAAAACTCTGTTATACTATGTTTGTATCCGCTACCGGCGTAACGCAGAGCACTGCGAGGGAACGGATAACATGTCAGATGCCGAACGCCTGGGCCGGATAGTGAATCTGTGCCCGGACGTTTTTTTATTTTTTCAGAGAGGATTTGATTGTTATGGATGCTTGGAGAAGTTTTAAAACCGGTACATGGTGTGACACAATTCATGTTTCCGATTTTATCCGTTTGAATTACACTCCTTACGAAGGTGACGGTTCATTCCTTTGTTCGGCAACGCAACGCACGAAAGATCTGCTTGCGCAGGTACAGGAACTGTTTCGCCAAGAACAGGAAAACGGCGGTGTCCTGGACATTGACACCGACCGCGTTTCTTCGATCCTCTCCTATGCCCCCGGCTATATTGAAAAAGGAAAAGATATTATTCTCGGCCTGCAAACCGAAAAACCTTTGGTCAGAGCCGTCAATCCTTTTGCGGGATTCCGCAATGCCGAACAGGCGTGCACGGCATACGGTTACAAAATCAGCGACAAGATCCGTGAAGACTTTCTGTACAGAACCACACACAACACAGGTGTATTCCGCGCTTATACACAGGATATGCGCAAAGCACGTCATGCAGGTATTTTGACAGGCCTTCCCGATGCATACGGCAGAGGCAGACTCATCGGTGACTATCGCAGACTCGCTTTGTACGGCATGGATTTTCTTTTGCAGCAGAAAGCCAAAGATGCCGAAATGATCGGTCAACAGGATATGTGTGAAGAAAATATCCGTTTGTTGGAAGACATTGCAAAACAGACCGAGTTCATGAAACAACTCATTACCATGGCAGAACAGTACGGTTGCGACATCCGCCGTCCTGCAGAAAACGCTTATGAAGCAGTGCAGTGGTTGTATTTCGCATATCTCGGCGGTCAGAAAGAACAAAACGGTGCCGCCAACAGCATCGGCCGCATTACGACCTTCCTTGACATTTACATGGAACGCGATTTTGCAGAAGGCACACTGACCGAATCCCAAGCACAGGAACTGATGGACGATCTGGTTCTGAAACTGCGTCTGATCCGTCACCTGCGCACTCCCGAATACAACGATCTGTTTGCAGGCGACCCTGTCTGGGTTACCTGCTCGGAAGGCGGCATGGGACTCGACGGCAGAACGCTCGTTACCAAAAACTGCTTCAGGATGTTGCACACACTCTACAATCTCGGGCCGTCCGCAGAACCCAACATTACTGTTCTGTGGTCGGAAAAACTGCCTGCCGCATTCAAAAAATACTGTGCAAGAGTTTCGGTTGACACTGACTCGATTCAGTATGAAAATGACGACCGTATGCGCCCCGAATACGGGGACGATTATGCCATTGCCTGCTGTGTTTCTGCTATGAAAGAAGGCAAACAGATGCAATTCTTCGGCGCAAGATGTAATCTTCCCAAAGTATTGCTCATGGCTCTCAACGGCGGCAAAGATGAAATTCACGGCACGCAGATCGGCCCGCAGGGAAAGGTGTTCCCCGACAATGAAAAACTGAATTACGAAGAAGTGCTTGAAAGCCTGAAAGTGTATATGGCATGGATGGCAAGGCTGTACGTCAACACCATGAACATCATTCACTATATGCACGATAAATATGCTTATGAACGTCTTATCATGGGTTTCCACGACACCGTTGTTGACCGATTGATGGCCTTCGGTGTCAGCGGCTTATCGGTGCTGACGGATTCCCTCTCCGCCATCAAATATGCAAACGTCACCCCTGTACACGGTGAAAACGGCTTGATTACCGATTTCATCACCGAAGGCGACTATCCGCAGTACGGCAATGACGATGACCGTGCAGACGAAATTGCCCAATGGCTGACGGAATTTTTCTATCAGGAACTCTGTAAAACACCTACCTACCGCGGAGCAAAACACACATTGAGCATTCTGACGATCACTTCAAACGTCGTATACGGCAAGAAAACAGGTACCACACCGGACGGCAGAAAAGCCGGAGAACCTTTTGCCCCCGGTGCAAATCCCATGCACGGCCGAGACAAAGAAGGTGCGCTGGCATCCTTGAACTCCGTTGCGAAACTCGATTATGCCTGCTGTCAGGACGGAATTTCCAACACATTCTCCATCACACCCGATGCATTGGGTTGCGATGACGACGACAGAAGTGAAAAACTCGTTGCAGTGTTGGACGGTTATTTCTCACAAGGTGCCCACCACTTAAACGTAAACGTGCTGAACCGCGAAAAACTGATTGCCGCCATGGAAGATCCGACATTGTATCCGAATCTTACCATACGTGTTTCGGGCTATGCGGTCAATTTCAACAAGCTCACACGCGACAAACAGTTGGAAGTCATCGCCCGCACCTTCCACAGCAAGATGTGAGATGCGCATACATTCATTTGAATCCCTTGCCGCAAGGGACGGTGACGGATTGCGCTATGCGGTGTTTCTGGCCGGGTGCCCGTTGCGATGTGTTTACTGTCACAACCCCGACACATGGACACACGAAAGAGCGCAGGAATACACAATTGAGCAGATTGCAAAAAAGATCCTGCGTTGCAAACCGTATATGCTTGCAGGACACGGCGGGGTTACATTTTCGGGCGGTGAACCGCTTTTTCAGGCAGACGAATTGTATCAACTGATCTGCCTCCTCAAACAGGAAGGCATCGGCAGTTGCATTGACACATCGGGCAACGTGCCCTTGACTCAAAAGGTTAAAGATGTCTTGGAAGCGAGCGAATCTGTGTTGTTAGACTTGAAATTCCCGACGGAAGAAGCATATTATCAACACACAAAAGGGAAATTATTCCTTGTAACGGAAATGTTGTCATATTTAACACAGAACAATATTCCGACACGAATCCGAACGGTGATCGTACCGCAATTAAACGATTCAACCGAGGCATTGCTTGCTTATGCACGGGTACTCATGCCGTTCAAAGACGGTATTTCCCAATGGGAATTGTTGCCCTTTCACACTTTGGGATTTGAAAAATATGAGTTGCTCGGCATAGAGAATCCGTTGCTGAACACCTCTGCGCTTCCCGATGAAAAGCGATTGGAATTGCAGGTATTTGCAAATTCTTTGTTGCAAAAATAACAATCAAAAAAAAAGAATCAAGTACAGTTCTTCACACACTGACTTGATTCTTTTCATTTTTACTTACTTACCACTCAAACGTCCAACTCTCGTACATATAGCCTTCAAACGACGCACTCAGTGAGATGCCGAGTTTTCCCGTTCCCGATCCGTTCATAGGGATCGTTTCCTCATACTTCAGCAAAGTTCCGTTTTTGTCCAAACGAACAGTGACGGTCGCCCCCGGATAATTGCATTGCGAATCGGTAATTTCACCGATTCCGAAATCAAAATCACCGAGATCCAGATAATCCATGGCCTGCGCGTGGTAATACGGAACAGGATTATCTGCCCCCGTTTGTTCGGGTGGCAGCGTTACGGTGAATACGTATTCGCCGTTTTCTTCATACGCTTTATAATCCGTAACACCGCTTACATCCAATGCAAACAGCCTGTCGGACGGCGGAATGGCTCCGTTTGGCGTTACAGATGTTTTGAAATCTTCTTTCGGATCAAGGCAGGTGCCGTCCACAAACGTATAATCAAAATGATGCGGTCCGTTGAATACACCGATGGCGGTGTTGATAACAGGGACGGCCCACGAGAAAGTACAATCGGTCAGATTGATCGTGACTTCCTGCAACTGATGTGCAGTAAAATCCGACGCCTGTTTTGCGCTGTTAACGGACTGCGTGATCACATCCAGAATCATTTGCGGAGAATATTCCGATATTGACGGTGCTGTCGTTGCAACTTCTGTCGGCATCGGTTGCGTAACAGCCGAAGTCGGTTGCTGCGTTGCGGAAACGGCAGGTTGCGTTTGCGGGACTTGTGTCGCATACTGCACTTGTGCATCCGTAAAAATTCCGTTGTCGGTAATATATATATTGTTCACAGTGGTTGTGTTTTCAACTTTTTCGGTCGTTGGCACTTCATCTTGCTGAGCGCAAGAACAGGCAAAACCAAGACAAAGCACGCAACAGAACAAAACAAAACCTCTTGCGTTTTTCATTGTACACCTCCACAAAAGTATGTTCTTATTTTACAATAAAAGGACCTGCATTGCAAGTCCTTTTATAAAATCATCGGTTCTTATTTTTTCTGTAATTTTCAATAAAAGGAGAAAAGTTACGATAGGCAGACCGTTCATATCCCGAAAGAAACATACTCCCCTGTCCGCTTGCCATACCGAAACGGTCATTGCGGTCATTGATTTCACACAGCCGTTCAAAGCGTTTTTCGGCCGTTGCACGCGGAATCCTGCACACTTTTATCAGTTCCTGTACACCGTCAACCCCCATTCCCCACAAAACGCTCAACGGCGCAAGCAACCTTGTTGCAAAAACTCCTGCCGTCAACATTTCTTCCGGGGAAAACACCACAGGCAATTCCGTTCGGTTTTGCGTATGTTCCAAAACAATGTGTGCCAAAGCGGATGCAACAAGAAACCGTTGAAATTCATGCGGTACGGCATCGTCATACAAAATGATCCTTCTTCCCGCAGGACACAGCACAAGATAACAGCCGGAAACACAATGCTTTTCTATGTGCAGGCTTTGAATCAAGACCTGTGCATGGACAAAGGAATAGCACTCGATCTGTTGCGTTTCGCACAGGGCAAATACATCAATAGGCAAAGTACTGACCTCATTTTCGGCAAGCAGTTTCCAGACCGCATCACGCGCATCTCGGTAAACATCATAAAAGTCACTGTCGGCATCTACCGACTTGTTTTTTCTGCGAAAAATGCTCATAACCCAAACAGGCGTTGGAAAATGTTAACGATCTTCAAAAAGAAATTACGGATGGCATCAAAGAAATTCGTAAGGAAATTCACATTTATGTTTCCCGATCCGTTCCCGGTGTCGCCGTTATAATCGGAAGTTACGTCGTTCATCCATGAGATCATACCGTTCGGGCTGACCAAAGAAACGGTATTTCCGTTACCGTCTTCCGTAGTCACATTTTTATAGGTACTTCCATCCAACATATGCATGTCATACGTTACGACTTTTGCCATATGATGATTGTCACTTGCTGAACCGCCTGCCGGCTCAACAACACTTGAAAAACTGGACAAACGGCAGTTTTCGGGATGTTTATTGTATTTTACAACATTGTTCCACAGAGGTTGTGTGGTCGCAACATAACTGATAACCGGATCCATTTTGCTTGCGATCATCCAGATGGCAACATCCGAGCAGGTCTGCACGTTGGCAGCGGTTACGGTGCCGGTTGCGGCAATGGGAAATGCACCTGCAAAATACTCGGGAAAAGCAATAATCATATTCCACACCATTTCTCCGCCTGCAGAACTGCCGCCGATAAATATTTTTGAAGTGTCAATATTTTTGCCGTGTTTAGCAATCATATCATCAATCACCGAACGCAAAGCAGGAATCAACGAAGTGCCCCAATATACCAATTTGTGTTCGGGAGCACGAGGAAGCAGAATGAATGCACCGCCTTCCGTAAAGCGACTTTGCAATTCGGCAGATGCCCAGTAAGGCATATCGCTGTCATCCAACTGTGCACCTGCATAATCTGCATGACCGATGCCGTGCAAAAAAATAACAAGAGGATACTTTGTGTTATCATTCTCACCAACAGGAGAATAGTAGCAATAATCCAAAGCATAGCCATCCGATTTCGGGGCAACATCACTGTCAAACTCATTGCGCAAAGCCTGTATGCCTGCTGAAGTAGGCAAAGCGGTTTTTCTTTCCCGCGCAGATACAAAAACGCTGAATGACGGTAAAAACAAACACACAGCTAACAAGAAAGAGACAATTTTTTTCATTGTAATCATACCTCCGTTTCATATATTAACAAAAATAATTTCATCTGTCAACAAACAGAGATTTACAATTTGCCATAAAATCATCATTCATGCTTTTGCAATAACATGCTGTTTATTTCTGTGTAAAATAAAACACAAATGATTCTTGACAAATCACCATTGTAAGTGTATAATATTTTATAATTTGTGACATCATGTCACTATTACAACACCAAGTAATACTTAAGATACTATGAAAATACGGAGGTATAGCATGAACAAAAAACCGATCTTCACCATGCAGGACATTGTGCCGCACTATTATGACATGAACTGTTATGAATACTTACTGGCCTGCCTGCACCACATCAAAGAAGACTACCCGATGTTCCAGTTTAAGGGAACCGATCATATGCGTTCCGAATTCTTTGCCGATGTGGACGCCATGGCTTACTATTTTAAAGAAGAACTCGGAATGCAGGTCGGTGATGCATTTTCCGTATTCACCCCCAACACAATCGAAGAAGTTGTCGTGCTGTTTGCACTCAATAAAATCGGTTGCATTGCCAATCTCATTCACCCATTGTTCCCCTCGGATGCCATGCGCACCTCCGTTGAATACACAAAATCAAAAGGTGTGCTGTTGCTGGATGTCGCCTCACCGCTTCATGCGGATACGCTCAAAGAAATGAACGTCAAAGTTATTCTCACCTCTCCTAAAATCTATGCGGCTCCCGTCGCCATGAAAGAAATGATCACACCGGATGAAAATGCCGTGAAAGCCGCTTCAGGAAAATATGAATTTGAATTCTACGGTGACATTCTCAAGCGCAACAAAGGAAAAACCGTGGAAGGATTGTACAGAAGCGGTGATTTGACTGCTGTTTACATGAACGGCGGCGGAACAACAGGTGTCAGCCGCACGATCATGCTGTCCTCCACCGTTCTCAATGCAGTTACCAACAATGCACTTGCACCCATCATTCCCTGTGATGATCCGGCAGGGCTGAATTGCAAAGTGTTGGCACTTCCTTTCTTCCACGCATACGGCCTTTGCGGCGGATTATTCTGTTGCCTTTATGCCGGTTGCAGAGCCATTCCGATGCTTCGGTTCGATGCGGATGAATTCATTGATATCATGCACAAAAACCATGTTTATGAGATCATCGGTGTTCCGAATATGTATCGAAAACTGCTTGACCATCCGCAGTTTTCGGGTGAACATCTGCAATACGTCAAATATGCGTTTGCCGGCGGTGACTACGTACCGATCGATTTTCTCAACCGATTCAATTCCATCATGGCAGCCAACGGCTCCACTGCCACATTGATGCCGGGTTACGGCCTTACCGAATGCGGTGCGGTTGATTGTATCAATATGCCTTGGGCAACCAAACCGGGCACGGTCGGTATGCCCTTAAAGACCAACACCGTCAAAATTCTGGATGATGACAAAAAAGAAGTACCTCGCGGCACGGTCGGTGAGATCGCATTCAGCGGCAATTGCTTGATGAAAGGGTACCTGATGCCGGACGGCAGACTCGGCGAGGGCCTTTACACGGATGAAGACGGTACAAACTGGGTGCTTACCGGTGACCTCGGCAAGATGGATGAAGATAATTTCATCACCTTCGTTGCAAGAAAGAAACGTCTTATCATCATCTCGGGTTACAATGTATTCCCTGCAGATATTGAAGACTTACTTGAAACACTGCCGTTTTTGAAAGAAAGTTGTGCCGTGCAGGGCTATGATGCCGAAAAGAAGCCCATTGTGCGCCTGTATATCGTTCTTGCAGAAGATGCCGATCCTGCAAAACTGGAGGAATACAAAGAAATCATCACAAAATGCTGTGCAGACAACCTCAACGGTTTCTCCGTACCGCGTGACATTCAAGTTATCGACGCACTCCCGAGAACACGCATGGAAAAGATCGACTTCCTCAAACTCACTGAAATTCTTTAATTAAATATAACAACAGTAACAACAAAGCCCGATGATCGAATTTGATCATCGGGCTGTATTTTTAGGGCTTTATAACAACTGCAAAACGGAACTGTTTATCATCAAACGGTACTGCGGGATAGTCGATCTTATAAAGAGTCGATACCACCGTTTCATCGCGTTCAATCAGTTCATCGTGATGCTTCGTTTTACGCAAGTCTTCGTTTGTATAATGCAAAGCCTTGAAGGAAAAACCGAAAGACGGCTCAATGGCCGCAAAAAAGATGCGTTCGTTTTCACAGGCCGACACACTTGCATATTTTGTGCCGTAGCGCGCCGAAGATTCCTGCGGTGCGATATATGGTTCGTAAAGATCGGTCACCGTGGTATTATACAGATCAATGCGTGTGCTCTGCCAACGCTCGGCATAGGATTCATGCGGTCCGTAGCCGTAATAAGAAACTTTTTCATATTCTTTGGGCAGACGCCATTCAAAACCGAACTGCGGCAAAGCCGGTGCGTTGTGCGTGACGTTCACATCCGCTTGTGTACGGCAGGCACCGTCTGCGCTCACGGTATAGGTCAACTGCATTTTCAAGGCAGGCGGCATAGCGGCGGCAGCCAAGGACAGATCTGCAACCACACTTACAGAACCGTCTTCATTCTTAATAAGCTTTGTCGCGTAGCATTTTTTGCGCAATCGGTCATAGCGTGCACGTCCCCAGACCTCATCATTGCCTCTTGTGTTATATCGCCAACAGGTATAAACCGGAATCTCCATGGCTTGCGTCAGAATTTGTTTACCGCCCTTTTCGATGGCTGTCATAAGACCCGTCAGACGGTCAATTCTATAGACCGTCTCCCCTGCGGACAAAACATATTCATACGGCAATTCAGCAATCTGCACGTGTTCTTTTGCACTGCATACAGAAAATTCTGCGCATTCACATAAAACCGTCTGGAAAAATGCGACTTCATAATTCGCATCTGCCCATTCAGTATCCTGTTTTTGACGGAAGGAAAGATTCAACGTCGTGTTACCGTCAAAATCAGCACCGTCAAACAGCACAAACTTTTTTTGCTCCTGCGGTTGCAGGGAAAGATCATCCAGCCTTCCGCTGAGAACGGTTTTGCCGTCGGTTTTAATTGTCCATTCGGCATAGCAATCATCACTGACGGAATAATAACGCTTGTTTTTGATGCAGATTGTGCCGTTTTCATACGTAACGGCAAACGGCTCATAGACTTTTTTCATATCATAATAACCGGGCCGCAGCCTGCGATCGGGATAAACAAGACCGTCGATACAGCAGATAAAATCGTTCGGTTCTTCTCCCCAGTCTCCGCCGTAACGGTATTTCGGGTTGTCAACCGTACCGATATTGACTGCATGATCGGAAAATTCCCAAATGCAAGCACCGAAATACAGGTCATTGTCCTCAAATCCGTCCCAATGCTTGTAAACATCGCCCGTACTCATGGAATCAACATATTCACAGTAGAAGAACGGTTTTTTGCTTTCGGGATCGGCAAGATAGTTTGCCAGATATTCGATGGAAGCATACATACGGCTCTCCACATCGGAAATATCGGTAAAATCCTTGTTGAGTCTTGCCTGATATTCAAGATGTGCATTTTCATAATGAATCAGCGCACGCTCATCTCTTGCACGGATGTAAGAAGCCATGTGACGGTGGTTTTCACCGCAACCCGATTCATTGCCGAGTGACCATAATACGACACAACCGCGGTTTTTATCACGTTCAAACAGACGTTTTGCACGATCTACGCAGATATCTCGCCATGCGGGATCATCGCAAAGGAATGCCCAGTAATCCCAGTACCAATCACCGTAATTGTATCCCATACCGTGGGTTTCAAGGTCTGCTTCATCCACCATCATAAAACCGAGACGTTCACACATTTCCATAAAACGGGGATCATTCGGATAATGCGACGTTCGGATGGTGTTGACATTGGCACGCTTGAGAAGATACAGATCCCTAAGCATTTCGTCAACCGTTACGGCATATCCCGTTTCGGGATGATTGTCATGTCTGTTGACGCCTTTCGCTTTCACTTTTACACCGTTGAGAAGAACGGTCTTATTTTTAATTTCAAATCTGCGTACGGCGATCATAAAGGAGATGCATTCCGTGCCGCAGGTTACAAACAGCTCATATTGTTTGGGCTGTTCGGGATTCCACAGGATCGGTTTTTCTATTTCAAAAGAAAAACTGCCGTTTTCAAATCCGTGTATATCGGTGGGTGCGCCGTCGGGATCACGCAGACTCCATGCAAACGCAACCTGTTGCGTCATATCAACATCAACAGACACCACAGCCGATTGCAAATCTTCCGTCACCTGCGGACGGATGAAGATATCCCGTATGCAGGCCTCATCACGTTCAAGGATATATACATCTCTGAAAATACCGGAAAGACGGAAAAAGTCCTGATCTTCAAGATATGTTCCGACACAGTATTTGACAACCAGCACTTCGATCTTGTTGTCACCGTCTGTCAGATAATCCGTTACATCGAATTCATTTGTGCTGTGGCTGACACTGCCGAAACCGACAAAACGATCATTCAGCCAAAGATAAAAACAAGGTGAAACGCCCTCAAAATTCAACCAATAGCGTTTATCTGTATTTTTCTTTGCAGTAAACGTGTGACGGTAAAATCCTCCGGGAATCGCATCCGGCAGATGCGGCGGATCCACGGGGAACGGATAGTCCTGATTGATATACTGCGGCGCATCGTAATTACGGTCGGTATACATCTGCCAGCACTTCGGTACGGTGACCGTTTCTTCGCAGGCGATCTTGTCTGCGAAGCCTTCTTTTGCAATGCCTACTCTTTCCACGTCGGGAATAAAACGGAAATCCCATTCTCCGTTCAAAAGTTGAAAACGATCGGATTCTTCTCTTGCTTTGCCCTTACATTCGGGCATTGCAAAAGGAATAAAATAGGCACGGGGTTCCATGGTGTTCACATGGATCGATTCCAACTGACGGTGATATTGCAAAGACATATCTTAAATCCTTCCTGTATTGATAAAATTATTGACGTATTTTTTTGCCTGTTTTGCTTCAGGCGTCGGATAAAACGGATAGCAGTGATTCACGCCTGATTGCTCAACGTAAGTAAAGTCTACTCCGTCAGCAAGAGCTTTTTCACGATACAATCTTGCATCCGGCAACAATATTTCACGGTCTCCGACAAACAGTGCCGTTTTTGCCAATCCGACGTTGCTGCCGAATAAAGGACTTAAAAGCGGATCATGCAAATCCGTCTTGTTTGCCCAAGCAAGAGCGATCTGACGCAACCACTTTCTGCCAAGCGACGGATCGACTCTGTCATACAAGTCCATATCGTCGTTTTCCATGGAAATATCCAACCACGGTGAAAACAGCAATATTTGTTTGGGCTGCGGCAGATCGGTCTGTAACAATGATTTTGCAAATGCCAACGCCAGACCGCCGCCCGATGAGTCGCCGAAAAAGATAATGTTTTCAGCAGACGTATGCGCAAGCATTTTCTTATAAAGTGCCGTGAGCATGATATGCGCTTCTTTGTAGTTGTGGCGAGGTGTTTTATTGTAGATCGGAGCCACGACCAAAGTGTCCGTATCATGTACAAGATGATCTATAAAAGACCATTGAAACGGCACGGGCTGTTCAAGATAAGCACCGCCGTGCAGATATAAGATCAGCGTTTTCGGCTTATGATGCTTTGCTTGTAAAGTAACGATATCCGTATCTTCAAAACGGTAGTATTTTGTTTGCGATTTCATCGGGAATATGGGTGCAATCTTATACGGTTTTGCACTCACCGCGGCACAGTATTGCATATATTTGTCGAACAAACAGTTATTATTGAGCATCTGCTTATGCAAAGTGATACGCAACACGCCGCTTGCAAATGCCGACATAAAACTACGCATATCTTCTCTCTCCCCCCGATTTCCGTCAACAAATACCGCTGTCTTTTGCTTCAGCCGCTTCAAATACGACCGTGACGACAGACATGGGCGGAACTTCCAAAGTTGCCGAAAGATTCTGCACTTTTTCAAGATCGTGTGTTTCATCCGTGACATAAACGGAATAACCGTTTTCGGCAAGCGCGGGCAACTGCGTTGTCAGCGCAACATTCGTATCATTCAGATACACGATGGCTGTAGTGCCGTCCGGGTTGCGGAATGCCGCACAGCGCAAATTTTCCACACCCGAAGAACAAGCCATTCTGACGGCTCCTTCTTCAATGAATTTTGAAAAATTACCCAGACACCACAGACGTTTTGAAGTGGTAAGATCGGCACGGTCATTTCTGTCAAGATAGACAAGCCCATCGGTGTATACGCCGTAGGAGCAACCTGTCCACCAATTCCATTCAATTGCATTGAGAATCGTCAGATCATCCATGATAATATTGGCCATGGCAATACCGAAGTCGATACCGAGACCGTTTGTGGCACCGTTCTGCTCAAAATAATCGTGTACTCCCGTGTTCCAATCGTTGAGCATCTGGCAGTATTCGGTACAGGCAATATTGTAATTTGGGTACCTGTCATTCAAATAATCGGCGGCCGCCTGTTTGGTTTCGGTGGAAGACCAATAAGCATGGGTGGTTATGGTGTCAAAGTATTTTCTCAAAGAACGGTTATAAAAATAATCATCTTCATTCACACCAAGCAACAGATCAATATAGGATGCAGGCACTGTCCAAGGTCCCTGAATCTCACCCGACTCGAACATGGACACTTTACATCCTTGCTTATCTACAGCACTGCCGTCGAATTTTTCGACCAGCACTTTCAGCAGTTCCAAAGCCTCTTGCGGCTCATAGTGACAGCCTTCCTGATTACAGGAAAAAGAACCGTCGGCATTGTACCATGCGCGCCAGGCATACTGCGGTTCATTCATGGCGGACACATCCACTACGCGATAACCGTTATTTAAGAAGTATTCAGCACAAGCATACAGGAAATCGGCATACGTTTCATAGTTTTCGGCCGAAATATTGCTTTCATAAGGTGCACTGTCATCCGCAACGGGTGCGGAATAAGCCTTGCCGTTTTTGGTCAGACTGACAGGAGGGCTGTTGGCAAACAGACAAACACGCAGATCATCCCCTGCAATTTTTTTTGCGATCGCAAGAGCGTTCTGTGCGGCGGCATCTGCCGTAAAATCAAGCGTACCGTCTTCTTTCAAAAACGTTTCGGTACGGTTATACTCCACATACATATATTCGTCGCCCTGTGAACCTGCACCGAGATTATAACGGTATATATTCAAGCCGATTCCTTTTTCACTGTCATAAAGCAGAGCGATCACGTCTTCGGCATTGTCCCAACCGCCGACGTCTTTTCCCCACCAGCAGGCGGAGGCACCGAATCCTGTCATGGTCTGATAGGTTGCCTTTTCATCCAGAACCGTTTCGTTTGTGCCGATATTGTTGTTTACTGCTTCACTAACAGGCCATTCTCTGTTGATATGCACGCCGAACACTCCCAAAAAAGCAATTGCAAATGATAAAAATGCCGTGATTATTCGGGAAACGCTTTTGACAAATATATTTTTCATAAAACCACCTCGTTGCACGTTTTTTACATTATAATTCTTTTACCCTAAGAATGCAAGCATAGTTTATTCGAATAAAAAAATAAAAATCTATTTACTTTTTTTATACACTTTGCTAAAATAAAAATATTACTTTTCGGAGGTTGAAAATAATGAAAAAACTATTTGCTGTTCTTCTTTGTGTTACCGTGCTGGCAGCGTGCTGTTTTACTGCATTTGCTGACAATGCAACTGCCCAATTGTTCAGCTATTACGGCGACAATATGCTGTTTAAACAACTGGATGATGTTGTTTTGGCGGGCAAAGGTACTCCCGGTGCCACGGTGACGGCCGTACTCACAAACAGTATTTCCGACACGGTATGTCAAGCAAGTACACCCGTTGCGGCAGACGGTTCTTTTGCCGTTGTTTTCACGGCCCCTGCAGGCTCCTATGAAGAATACAGCATTCATTTATCCGTCAACGGCAAACCTTTCAAGACACTCAGCAATGTTGTGTTCGGCGAATTGTGGTTGGCAGGCGGTCAATCCAATATGCAGATGCCTTTGGGACAATCCGAAACAGGCATTGCGATGCAGGCAAACGACGAACGCGGCAGCGATGCCCTGCGTTTTCTTGCCGTACCCGCACAGGGAGCTTACAAAGGAGATGTCAACCTTGTTCCCGCATTGCCGATGGAAGACTATGAAACACCCGCCATTTGGTACAAAGGTACGGATGAGCAGGTGTACGGCATGAGCGCGGTCGGTTATTATTTTGCCGAAAAACTCATTGAAGAATTGGATATGCCCGTCGGCATTCTGAATGCAAACTTAGGCGGTACATCTATTTACACATGGCTTTCGAGAGAAACCATCGAAAATGATCCGCTTGTTCTGCAGGATTGCAAAGACAATGATCGCTATATTTCATTGAGAAACTGGAAAGAAAACAGCATCAATTTCGGGATTGATATGACCTGCAACTATAACAATAAGATTGCACAGTTGAAAAACTTCCGTTTGTCGGGTATGCTCTGGTATCAGGGGGAAACCGACCTGTTCTGGCCGGACGGTCAATACAGCCGTGCATTTGATGCCTTGCAAAAATCTTACACCGAACATTTTTCTTATAAAAACGGACTTCTTCCCATTGTGTTCACACAGTTGGCAACATACTCTTACGGGGATCTCAACGCTCTGCAAACCAAAAATGCGGAATTTGCCTCCATACAACAAGCGCAACCTGACAGTCGTGCACTGACTTCCGTTTATGACGTCCCCCTTACATACATCCCCGAAACCCACGCTATTCATCCCATCTGCAAACAGCAAGTCGGTGAAAAAATGACGTTTGCCGCATTGGGATTGGTATATGACCGCTATGATACTTACACAACCGCTACGGTTGCCTCTGTTGAACGCCGTAATGCAAGCATTTACGTAAACTTCAACAACGTCGGAGACGGCTTGATGTTTGACGGAAACACGGCTTACGGATTTGCCGTATGCGGAATCGACGGCATTTATCTGCCTGCAAAAGCCGAACGCATTGACAACGATACGATTCGTATTTATAACGAAAGTATTACCCTGCCGATCGGCGCAACCTATGCATTCAGCCAATACAACGGCTATGCCAATCTGTTTGCAAGCGTGAACGGTGAAAAACAACTGGCAGTCTCCCCCTTTGCCGTCGGAGACAGACGTATGCACACCTGGCAGAACGATGCATGGACAAGCTGTGAATACGAACAGTTCTGGCACGCACACAGCAATGAATACAGCGGTTTTTATCCCACATGGAACGCTGAAAGTGCAAGCATCCGCTTCGTGAACAAGAGTGCATACAGCGGTGAAAAAGGCATTCTGCTTTGTGCGAACGGCAACAGCGACACTTTCTCAATCAGCCCGAATTTCACTTACGATGAAAATGGCAGTACTGCTTATTTCCATGATATTGACACCGATTGGAGCGACTACGGAACACTGTCTTTCTCTGTTCGCGTAGAATCGGATAAAGACGTTGCATTCAGCGGCCTGAAATTGCAGGCAAATGACAGTATATGGTACACCGCCGCCGTTGCAGGTGAAAACACGGATCAAATTCTCGTTCCCGCAGACGGTGAATGGCATACGGTCACATTGGACTTGAATCGTCTGTTCCCGTTCGGCAACAAGGCCGCATACACCTACAGCCGCAATGTTCTCGGCAATATCCGCAATGCAACATTCACATTTACCGATCTCGGAGCTGTCGGCGCGGATATCAGCATTGACGATTTCAGATTCACCGCAGACAGTGAAGATGTCAACGACTTTGACAACAAACTGCATCTTGAAAACGAAGATGACTTCTTTGTAAAAATCAAAGCGATCTTCCTTGCAATCATCAGCAGAATCCTGCTTTTGTTCAAATAAACTCAACACCTGATAAAGACCGTTGCAAGTGTCATTACCTGCAACGGTCCTTTTTTTGTTATTCGGTTACGGGGTTAACTGTAATGGTTGCAATGTGAGGAGCAAAGGTATCATTGCCGTTGAAACGGATACTGCCGTCGTTGGAAAGGATCATTTCGTTTGCACCTTCAACGAGCGTAACATTGAACGTAACGGTTTTGAAAGTTTCCCATGAATAGGTATTGCGACAGAATACATTCTGCGATTCGCCGTTGACCGTGACTGTGACATAGCGTTCAATGAGATCGACATTGTAATCATGCACACCGCCTTCATCATTGTTGGCATACAACAGTGTCACGCGGTAATCCCCTGCTTTTTCGGCATCAACGGTGTAAGTTGCAGTGCCGCCGTTGCAGGAAATGCCGTCAATATAGGATCGGCCGTTTTCATTCTCACAAAGGATTGCCCCGTCAAGAACTGCCGCCTGTGCTTGAAAAACAATATGTTCCGATGTATCATTTTCCGCAGCAATAACGGGCATCGCCGCAGTTTCAGCAATAAAATCAAGATAATTCAATCCTCGACGCAAATACACACTGCACATTCCGTTTTCATCCGTCGTTCCTTTGGCTCCGTCAACGAAAAAGTCAGCATCATAAGCAAATGTGTACATTCTGTAATAACCGTCTTTGGGCGCAACAGCAAGATACGATTGCAGAGATTCTGTCGTTCTGTCGGCATCGGGTAAAACGGCGAGTTCAGATTGCCCGACCGTATTGGTAACCACCAGTGAATCCAGCACATAAGTCCCTGTGTTGTGCATCACACGCACCGTGTGTTCACCTGCAGACAATTCGGTCCTCATGGTAAAGCAGGAGGTGTATTCACTTTTTATGGTATTGGCAAGTTCAATTGTATCCTGTACGTTGTCAACAGAAAGATCGGCAAGCGTGTAAACACGTCCGTTCGGATCGATCTTGCCGTTTTCATCATACGCACCGTCATTCGAATTGCCGTAGATAAAATCAAGCGTATACATACCGTGCTCAGGAACGGAAAATGTAAGTTCAACACCGTCACCGATGTTTTCCATACCGCCGACCATTCCCAATGTGTCACCGCTTGTGGGACAATAACTGTCATACAAATACGCATTGCCGAGCAAGGTGCCGTGTTCAAATTCAAAGCGGGCAGGTCCGGCTTGGTTCGTAAAATCAATCTTTGCATCTGCGTCTTCGATCGTGATCGTGACATGATATGCATTTTCTTCGCAAAGATCGGAAAAATCAATTTTCAGTTGATCGCCTCTCTGCCTTACCGTGTAATCACGTAATAAAACAGGGCTGCTGACAACACCGTATAAACCTTTATAAACAGTTTCCTCGACGGTGATCCTCAAAGTTTTCCCGTCAAAAACGGAGTCCTTCAGATTATCAAATATAATTTTTGCTTTGCCGCTTCTTCCACCGCAGACAACCGTAATTTGTTCTTTCTGTTCATCGAAAGCCGCAACACCCATAAAGCCCTGATGATCGAGCGGTTTTTTATTTTTGACCGAACGCTCAAAATCGGACTTAAAAAGATCGTGACTCTCGGATGCAAGCGTCTGCCCTTCCATATCCGCATACCAGCGCATCAGCCACCAGTTCGCATTCGGGCTGTTATCATCGGCGCACACATCGTTAAGGTTGTTTGACAGCCGCCAATAGGCGTTGTTTGCATACACTTTACTGTCCTCAATGCGGGTAATATACTGTACCATTTTGCCGGGATATCCGTTATCCTGCATTCTTCCGTATTCGGTGATGATAATGGGCACTTCCGGAATACCGAGTTCCTGTTCGATCGCGCGGTAATCATCCACGTGGCGTTGCCAGTAATAAACGGAATCATCGTGCAATTCATGATAGATCATAACATCGGGTACACAATCATTTTCAACGCAAAACGCAAGGAAATATTCAATTTCGTCATGATCGTAATCACAAAATCCGGGACCGCCGATCAATGCGTCGGGATTGATGCTTCTGACTTCCTCAAAGGTCTGTTTCCACGCCTCGTTGAAAGCATCCCTACCGACGGTGTTGTATTCCGCCCACACACCAAAACGGTTATTGGGATCGTCCGTCGTGCGTGTTTCTCCGAACCATACACCGTTGTCACACTCGTTATAAAGGCAGTAAACCAATTTATCCGAATAATCGGCAGCCGTCAGTTTTTCCACGGAAGAACGCACCTTCGGCAAGAAATCATCATTGAGATACGATTTCCAATCGTACGTACCGTCCGCACGCATCTGCATGATATTATCATGGTCATAATACCATGTGTCATACGCATCCTGCAGATACACAACAATATAATCCGTACTGTCGAGCATGGGCGAAACATGATCGACATCACCGATCGGATGCTGTAAACCATCTATCACCTTTTGCGAAACGGAAGAAATATCCACACTTTCGCACATGGCTTCACTCGGAACTCCGTTTTCGGCCAAACCGTACAAATATCCCGATGCACCGGATGTGACCGCCCCTGTGGGAGATGCGAAATCAAAGGTCAGCGTAGGTGTGTATGACAAAAAGAACAATCCGACCGCAATCCCGACAACAGCGATCACACATACAATTGAAATCAATAATTTTTTCATCGTTACCTCCAAAAAAGGGACTGTTGCATTCCTTTGCAGCAATCCCTCTTAATTCATCTGTTTTTCAGGCGTTTATCCAGTTTTGTTGCGAGATGCGTACCGATGCTTTGGAAAATCTGCACCAGCACAACCAAAAGTACCACAGCCAAAAGCATGATGAGATATTTATAGCGATAATAACCGTAGTTGATGGCAATTTTACCCAATCCGCCGCCGCCGATGATACCACTCATTGCAGAATAACTGAGCACGGTGGTAATGGCAATGGTGACATTGGAAATAAGGGACGGGACGCTTTCAGGCAACATCACTTTTGTGATGATCTGCATGGGACTTGCACCCATGCTCTGTGCGGCCTCAATGATATTGGGGTTGACTTCACGAAGACTGCTTTCAACCAGACGTGCAACAAACGGAAATGCCGCAATGACCAACGGTACAATGGATGCCACCGTACCGATCGTTGTTCCGACGATCAATCTTGCCAAGGGGAATGCCATAATCATCAAAATCAGAAACGGCACGGATCGCAACAGATTGATAACAATATTCAAAGTGCTCAATACTGCTTTTGGTAAGGGCAGAACACCGCCTTTTTCACCGACGACCAAAAGAATGCCCAAGGGAAGTCCCAACAGCACCGCAAAAAAGGTAGCAACAACCGTTACGTAAAAAGTTTCCCACAATCCCATTAAAAACTCGGATTGCACGACCTCCCAAGCCTGTTGCCATGCTTCGGGTGTAAAGATCTTTTCATACATCAGTCATCGACCTCCTCTGCAACAACATCTTCCACTGCCGTCAGAT
Organism: Clostridia bacterium; assembly: GCA_017396895.1. GTDB lineage: Bacteria > Bacillota > Clostridia > Oscillospirales > Acutalibacteraceae > RUG806. The sequence continues at coordinate 44,118 of JAFQKN010000102.1, read as the reverse complement.
ATGCCATAGCCGCTTCGAGATCATTGCGGTCGCCCGCAATACCCAAAAGCATATTGCCGTAGGCCTTGCCGCTGATGGTTTTGGTGGATGCCGCCATAATATTGGCACAAATGCCTTTTTCAAGTGCCATGCGGGCAATCAGCGGTGTGCCGGCCGCATCGGCACCGTTGAACACGACACGGACACGGTATTCATCCGCAAAACGCTCCACAACAGGTGCATCGAAGCCTTCGGGGAACACCAGTTTCTTCGCGGCATCCGACTGCGGTGCGGAAAACACGGACGAAACAGCCCCTTCTTCCACAACGGCACCGCCGTCTAAAATAGCAACGTGACTGCAGATCTCTTCCACTACGCTCATCTGATGCGTAATGACAATAACGGTAATACCGAGTTTGCGATTGATATCTTTGATCAGTTCAAGAATGGAATGCGTGGTTTTCGGATCCAGTGCACTTGTGGCTTCATCACACAGCAAAACCTTGGGTTCGGTTGCCAATGCACGGGCAATGGCGATGCGCTGTTGCTGACCGCCCGAAAGTTGTGCGGGATAGGCATTCGCCTTATCGGGAAGACCTACGATTTCCAACAATTCCATGGCTCTCTTTTTGGCATCCGCTTTTTTCATGCCTGCCAGTTCCAACGGGAAGCAGATGTTTTTCAGACATGTTCTTTGCATCAAAAGATTAAACCCTTGGAAAATCATAGTGATGTTACGGCGCATTTCGCGCAGTTGTTTCTGTGAAAGTGCCCCCATATCCACGCCGTCGATCAGCACCTGTCCTTCGGTGGGACGTTCAAGCATATTGATACAGCGCACCAAAGTGCTCTTACCGGCACCCGACATACCGATGATGCCGTAAATATCACCGTCGGCAACGGTCAGTGTCACATTTTTCAGTGCTTCCACATTGCCGTCAGAGGTCTGAAAGGTTTTGGATAAATTTTTAATTTCAATCATTGTGTTCACGCTCCAGTCTGCGATAGCAGATAAGATACGGTACAGTTTTTATACCGTATCTTATCGGTTATCACTCAAAAAAAAGCCCGGCACCGAAGCACCGGGCTTCCCGTTTTAATTATTCACCCTTGATGGTATCAAGAGAAGCCTGTTTGCCGCCGTAGATGCCCATGGGTTCTACGTGGATAGCGGCTGCGGAAACGATTGCGGTTCCGTTTTCGGCATTGAAGTCCTCAAGATAAGGAAGATGCTGGAAGTAGTTTGCATCAATTTCACCGTTGTCAACGACCGTATTGGGCTGAACATAATCGGTGAATTCACGGATATCAAGCGTGATTTCCTTGGTTGCAAGGATGGTCTTTGCAATTTCAAGAATTTCGCTGTGGGGAGCGGGAGATGCGGCAACCGTGATGGTCTGACCGGCAAGGGCGGCATAATCAACATCAGCAGCAAAACCGTCGCCGGGTTCTTCGACAACGCTTACAACAGAGCCTCCGTAAGTGTTTGCAATGTAGTCGGCAACATCTTTGCTTTCGAGTGCAGCAACGAGAGCCTTTGTCTTGTCGCTTGTTTCATTGCCGGACTTAACGGCAACAATGTTTGCATAAGCAGATGCGGCGCCTTCCTGTGCAAGAGCCTGCTCAACCGGATTCATACCTGCGGAAATGGCATAGTTGGAGTTGATGACTGCATAATCAACATCCTGCAGAACATTGGGAATCTGTGCGGCTTCGACTTCACGGAATTCAATGTTGTAAGGATTGGATTCAATGTCAAGAATGGTAGCGGCAATGCCGGCACCTTCCTTGAGAGTGATGAGGCCGAGATCCTCAAGCAACATCAAAGCGCGGGCTTCATTGGTGGTGTCGTTGGGAACGGCAACGATGAAGCTGTCTTTGGCTTCTTCTTTGGTGCAGCCTGCAAAACAGCAAAGCAGCATGCAAAGAGCGAGAACGAGTGCAAAAATCTTTTTCATGTGTATTTCTCCTTTTTCTGAAATGTTCCAATTATAATGGAATCTGTAACATTATAACGCATCATGTCGGATTTTTCAATAGTTGAGGATTGCTTTTTTTTGATCCCTATGTTAATATTTAAGAAAAAATGAGGAGGTTTGCCATGTATTCTCTCGGAATTGATATTGGCGGAACGAAATGTGCCGCTGTTTTGGGAAAAGGAGAACTGCCTAAAGAGACAAAAGATTTCATCATTGACAAGATCTCGTTTCCGACAGAAGTGCAAAGAGGTTGGCAAGCAATCATTTCACAGTTGATCGAAAGTGCCGATGCTCTGCTGAAAAAAAACAATGTTGCGTCCGATGAACTCATCGGCGTCGGAATCAGTTGCGGCGGCCCCCTGGACAGCAAAAAAGGATTGATTCAGTGTCCTCCGAATCTTCCTGACTGGGACAACGTGCCCATCGTTTCCGTGTTTGAAGATCACTTCGGCGTAAAAACGTATTTGCAGAACGATGCCAATGCCTGTGCGGTCGCGGAATGGCGATTCGGTGCAGGCAAAGGTTATGAAAATCTCGTTTTTCTGACGTTCGGCACGGGCATGGGTGCCGGCTTGATTTTGGACGGCAAACTCTACAGCGGAACCAATGATATGGCAGGAGAAGTCGGACATATCCGCCTTGCAGAGAACGGCCCCGTCGGCTACGGAAAATACGGTTCTTTTGAAGGGTTTTGTTCGGGCGGTGGCATTGCACGTCTGGGCACGCAAATGGCAAAAACAGGGCTGTACACTTCCCCACTGATCGATTCCGGCGAAGCACTGACCGCAAAATCCTTAGCGCTTGCCGCTAAAAACGGGGATGCATTTGCTTCGGAAGTTTATCACATCTGTGCTGAAAAACTGGGACTCGGATTGTCGATCCTTATTGACATTCTCAATCCGCAGGCGATCGTGATCGGCAGTATCTATGAACGCTCACAGGAATTATTCGATCCGATCATACATGAGGTCATTAAAAGTGAAAGTCTGGCTCTTTCTGCCGCAAATTGCGCCATTCTGCCCGCTGATCTGGGAGACGAAATCGGTGATTTTGCCGCATTGGGACTTGCATTTTCAAACGAATGAGAGGTATAGTTATGACAGCAAACGACATTCTCAATAAATTATTCAGCGATTATCCCGCATTGGCAGACAACCGTGAGCAGATCGTTTCAGCACTTGCATTGCTGACCGAATGCTACAAAAACAAAGGAAAGACCCTTTGTTGCGGCAACGGTGGTTCCGCCGCCGACAGCGAACACATTGTAGGCGAACTGATGAAAGGTTTTAATCTGCTGCGACCGTTGTCAGCCGAACAGAAACAGAAATTCAATTCGATTGAAAGCGGAAGTGAAATTGCAAGCAAACTGCAGAGTCCATTGCGCAGCATCGCACTGACTGCACACAGCGGACTGATCTCCGCTTTTGCGAACGATGTGGATGCATCTCTTGTGTATGCGCAACAGGTGTGGGGCTATGCGGACGCACCGCACGATGTGTTGATCGCACTGAGTACTTCGGGCAATTCCCTGAACATAGTCAATGCCGCAAAAACCGCCAAGGCTGTGGGAATACGCACACTTGCCATCACAGGCGGTAAAAACAGCAAACTGTCCGCCATTGCGGACGTATGCATTCAATTGCCCGCATACACTCCTTATGAAGTGCAGGAGTTGACATTACCCGTTTACCATGCTCTTTGCGCCGCTTTGGAGGCAACATTTTTCGATGCATAATAAATGACCGTCTGTTTTGTAACGGACGGTCATTTGTTTATAATGTAAGAATCAAAAATGCGTATAAAATGAGCAAACAAACAGGTGATCATCTTCACAAACAGATCTTCCGACCATTCCACAGCGGCACCGCACTGTGTACACAGGTTTCCCGTATCATTCAGTTTGTGCCGATGTGCAGTCAAGGCTTTCAAACACACATTGTTCAACCCCTGTGCACTTGTGTCGTACCACGTCCCGTTTCTTGCGATCTGCACAAAACTCTGCCCGGGTTCACTGTAACAGGAATAATCATCCGCGCTTACGTTTTCGATAGGTGCATTGACCGTCGGGCAATCTGCATCGGCAGTGAGTGTCACACAAACGGCAAAGATATCTCCTTTTTTGAGCCAAAGCGTTTCATCGAGATCGGTCACATAATAACCGTAGTACGGCACCGTAGCCGCCGTTGACACGTACGATAATGCATCATCACAGGCCGTAAGATCCCTTTCAAGTCTGAAAACCTCTACCGTATAATCCGAATTATCCTGCAACAACCATGTTCCGACAGCGGTAATTTCACAATCCGAATCGGCGGTGTACACGTTGACGAAACGGATGTAATCATTTGAATACACCCGTCCGTGAAAGCCGAAACCGTCATACTGGTAGATATCTTCATAACGGTAAACGGATGTTGCAGTATATCCGACGATCTGATTCAGTGAAACGTCATCATAAGAGAGCCAAAAACAGCCATCCTCTCCCCAGTCTTCGCCCCAACTGTTTTTGCAAAGCCACGCACCGTCTTTTTGCGGTCGGCAGGCGGAGGAAAAAGCCGATGCCGGAAACAAATCATCCCATCCGATTACAACGACGGCATGATTGGTCGTGTAATGCGAATTCTGATAATACGCAGTTCCGCGTTCGGTCGTCATATAGCGCAGTGCATCCGAATAAAATGACAATTGCACTGCACCGTTTTCGACAATTGCACGTTTAACGGCACGCATTGTTTCGTCATCGAGTTGCGCAGGCATCAGATTGTCTTTTGAGTAGTAACAAACTGCGCTTGTAAGATTGGCAAGTCGCCGGTTGCGGTCTGTTTCGGGGTAGTTTCCCATCGAGGAGATCGCAGTCGGATAAAAAGGATACTCCTGTTCCGCAACGGGACCGTTCCCGCGTGAAAGTGCGGCGGCGGCATCGATCCAGTTGCCGCCGTGCAGATACGGATTCGGTATATTTGTACCGTCGCCTGTATCCCTGCCTGCCGTAAACGTCAGACTGCGGTGGGCAAACCAAGTCAGATGCGCAGGTGCAAAATCCGTGTTCTGCAAGTGTTGTTTTTGCATATTCTGCTGTAAACAATCCAATGCGGCAATTGCCCAACAAGCGGATGTGATCCCTTGTGATCGAACACTTGTCTGCACACCGCACAAGCGGCTGTCATAGGAAACAGGCAAACCGTCTGCCGACGGCACTGCGGACGTTTTCGCAAGACCAAAAGCATTATTGCTGCCGAATCCGATAAAAATAACACAAACAATACACATTGCCGTTATTCTTTTTAAGAACATTTCGTCCGTACACCGCCTTTCTTCTCTAATTTCATAATTATTATCGACATAAAAAAAATAGGTGTTTTACGGTTCTGCAAAAGAACATAAAAAACCTATTTTTCTTTTTGTTCACCTGTCTTTACATTCGACTGTAAAAACTCTTACGCAAAAATTGCACGGAACCATGCAATAATGTTGCGGAAAAACATTTTGAACCATTCATACGGACTCAGTTTTCCGTCATCCTCTGCTTCAAAAATGTAATCACAGTAATCGCATTTTCCGTCTTTGTCAGCATCCGTATGAGCAAGGATCGGCGTAGTTTTGGTTTCGACACCGCCGCAAACACGGCAGATTCTCTTTTCCAAACCGGTGGACGTGCAGGTTGCTTCCGTCAGCACTTGCCATTCACCGTAAATATGACCGATTGCATCCACAAATCCTTCCTGAATACGGTCACCGCAAACCGAGCAGACATATTCGGTATAACCGCGGTCATTGCAAGTAGGCGGATAATAGGTTGCATCATATTTGTGCGCACAATCTGCCAGACCGATCACTGCACAGGAAGAAAACAGCATCAGTGCAAGCAAAACAGATACGATTCGTTTTGACATTTTCATAGCAATGCCTCCAATATTGATATTCCTAATTAAAATATACCAAAACCGAACAAAAATGTCAACAGTATTTTATTGATTGTTTACAGCGTCAACAAAACGGAGGAATGCATTCTTACCATCCTCGTTGCGGGCATACACACCTGCGTGCTCAAGCACCTTGGCAAACACGATACCGACTTCTTTTTTGAGAATCGCATCCGCGTTTTCGGCGGTCAGTTTGCCGTATTTTGCAACGATCTCATTGGCCCAATCTGCGTGTTTTGCGGTGCGTTCATCAGCAAGGAGATCTTCACCTTTTACCATTTTTTCGGCCAAAACCGCCAGTTCTTCCTTGAGTCTTGCCGGCAGAACGGCAAGGCCCATCACTTCAATAAGACCGATATTTTCTTTCTTGATGTGATGCAGTTCCGCATGGGGATGATAAACACCGAGAGGATGTTCTTCGGTCGTGATATTGTTGCGAAGAACAAGATCAAGTTCATATTTACCGTCTCTCATTCTTGCAATGGGGGTGATGGTGCTGTGGGCAACACCGTCCGCCGTATACGCAAAAATAAACGACTGTTCATCGGTGTAATTACGCCATGCTTTGAGAATCTTATCGGCAAGTGCAACGAGAGCCGATCTGTCGGTTGCCTGCAGACGGATCACGGACATCGGCCAACGAACGATACCGGCTTCCACATTTTCAAAACCGACAAAATGCAGTTTCGTTTCCACGGGTGCTTTTGCCATGGCAAATTCATAATGTCCGCCCTGGAAATGTTCATGCGCAAGAATGGAACCGCCGACAATGGGAAGATCGGCATTCGAACCGATAAAATAATGCGGGAACAGCGTGACAAAATCAAGCAGTTTTTCAAATGCACCGCGGTCGATGATCATCGGTTCATGTTTTGCATTCAAAGCAATGCAGTGTTCATTGTAATAAACATAGGGAGAATACTGCATGAACCAATCGACGCCGCCGATCTTCAACGGAATAATGCGGTGATTCTCTCTGCCGGGGAAGTTGAGATTGCCTGCAAAACCTTCGCATTCACGGCAAAGCATACATTTGGGATAACCGCTTTGCGGCTTATTTTTTGCCGCTGCAATGGCTTTGGGATCTTTTTCGGGTTTGGAAAGATTGATGGTGATATCCAGTTCACCGTATGCACTGTCTGCCGTCCACTTGACGTCCTTGGCAATACGGCTGCGGTTGATGTAGTTTGTGTCCCCGCTGAAACGGTAATACCAATCCGTAGCCTTAACAGGATCCTGCGCATACAGGCTTTGGAATTTTGCGATCACTTCCGAAGGTCTGGGGGTAATCATGCCCATCAGTTTGGCGGTAAACAGATCATAAGTAGCAATACCGTCTTCAATAACACCGCGCGACACGGCATCTTTGGTCAAAACATCAAGGATCTCCTCGATTTTTTCGGGAGCATCCCCTTCTGCGGTGTCATCATAACTTTCAAGACCGAGCACCCAAAGAAGAGAATTGATTGCCCAATACTTATCCTGAACACTGATAAATTCTTTTTCAATGGCATATTCAACCAGTTTTTTGATGTAAATATCCATATATTTTATGTCCTCCGCTTATTTCTGCGCATTACGCACACGTTCCATCATACCGCGGAACACCTTTTCCATGACTTCGGTCGTCAAATAGCCGAGGGAGTTGGTTTCATGATAATGATGACGGTCAAAACGGTCATGCCAAGTATTGACATAAGCCTGCGTGGGATGCAGCACAAAGTCATTTTTGGGAACCATATAGCCCGTCATATCGTTGGTAACGCCGAACACAATCAGGTTTTCGTCTTCAGCGATCTCCGCAAGCGGTGTGCTGTTGATCTCAGCCGAAAGCCCCGTTGCAGAATGTTCGGCATCTGCATAACCGCCGTAAATATTCTCGGGGAATGCTTCACCGGGGATCATGAGGATCTGACGGGAACCGATTTTCAGATAGGTCATTTCGGTGATCAGCGCCATACCAAGTACACCCTGTGTGCAGGGAGCTTTTTTACACGTAACGGCACCCATGGTGGGCATCAGAGCAAGAATACTGTTATCAACGGGAGCATAATAAGACTGACAAAGAACCGTGATTTCGGAATTGAGTTGTTCGTCATTGTCGATCTTCCATGCGGCATCACCGAGAATCTGTCCTCCGCGTATAGTGCGTTCGGTGCGGTCTTCGGCAACGGAGGGTGCAATATCAACCGCAGCAATGGCGCCGACGGCAAACAGGACGTTTACCTTTTTGGTTTCATTGATTCTGCGACGCATATAGCAGGGATAATCGGCGCTGATGAGCGTATTGTCGCCGCCCATGGTGTTGGGATGCGCGCTGTAGTTCAAAAACCATGTTTCGGTACTGCCGTCAGCGGGAACAAAACGAAGTCTTGTCAGTTTGTCGTTGCAGAAAATGGGTTCTCTGTGATCTTCGATCGCTTCGGGAACGCTGATATCGCCCATGTAAAGATTGCCGACTTTACGGTTATGCCATGCTTCGATCGCCACTTTTTTGAGTGCGGCAAAAAGCTGTTTCTGATACGATTTATCCTTTCCTGTCTTCGGCAAAGAACCCCAATACCCGACCGTATCAATGCCGGCATGGGTGTGTGAGCAGGAAATGCTGATGTTCTTGCAGCCCTTTTCTTTGCAGAATTCAGCCAAAGATGCACGCACCTCATCGACATCATACCCTGTAAGCCCGACGATATCCGCACAAAGGAGCAGAATGCCCTCTCCTTCTTTACAACCCAGCCACATCGCACTGACGGTGGTGGGATCCTTGACGCCCGTTACGGGATGATTGATTCTGTAGCCTGCAATGTAATATCTCTTTGCAGAAACATCGGCAGGCATAACTTCTGCAGACGAAAATCCGCAGATAAATGTGTTGTCTGCTTCATTTTTCATAACGGTCGGTTGAACCTCGGGCAAAGGCATAGCCTTTTCTTTTGCGGCCAGACGCTTTGTGCTCAGGTGAATAATTCCGCCGAGTGCCTTTGTTGCAATATCCAATATTTCCATAACTGTTTCCTCCAATATAGATAATAAATGATTATATCACTGTTTTCTTCTTTTGTCGAGCAAATTTGTAATAATTTTACTTTTTATTAAAAAACAAAAAGCCCGACGGAATAAAACTGCATATTCCGAGGGGCGAAAAACTTATTTATCTCCGAACCAGATGTGCACTTGAAAACGCTTGCCGCAGGCAGGACACCGCGTTTGATGTTTACCTCGTTTTTTTGCAAGACGCAGAACGGCTTTACAATCGGGACATTTTTTATAGACATGGTCACTGTCCTGCATTTTCCGCACCATCATTCTCATTTTCGGCTTTGCTTTTTCAGCCTGTTTATGAAAATACGGTTGCCAGTTTCCCCACCAGCGCATGAACACTTCGTTTTCCCTTGCACGGCGGGCAAGGTTTTTGGAAAGCGAACGGAACACCGTGACTGCAAAAATGAGCAAAGAAATAATGTACAAAGCATAGCGGATATTATACAAAACCATGGAATGCGTAATTGCAACCAAAATCCGCAAAACAAAACCGATCAAAACCAATACAATATATACGCCCGAAAGGAAATGATTCAGTGTGTCCCCTCCGTAGCGACCGTACATAAAACGGTTATAAGACTCCTGCAAACGATACAAAAAATTCATAATAAAATGAAAACCTCCGATAAAACAATAAGATCAACAGCAGAAAAACGGACAGTACATTCCGCCGCCACCGCCGAGACAACTCAAAATATTACAAAGCACATTGGTTAAGATCATTCCCAGACACAGTTTATTTACGCGCAATTTCGGCATACCGTAGCGAACTTCACCCGTTTGGCGGTAAAACGTGCCTGCATTTTCCATACGCTGTACCAAATCTGCATAACGGGGATTATCCGGCTCCATTTCAGCGGCTCGTTTTGCATAATCCAGTCCGAGAATTGTGTTTCCGGCTCCGTAGTTTGCAACTGCGGCAAGATAATACCACTGTGCATTACGCCGGCTGATGCCGTTTAAGATCTGCAACGCTTCGGCATAACGGCGCGCATTGATGAGCATACGCACATTTGCAAACGCATCCGAAGAAGAACGGTCATAATAAGAACCGTAACCACCTCCGAACGGATTAAAACCGCCGAAGGGATCATAGGCACTGCGCCTGCCGTAAGAGGTTCCGCCTGCGGTGCGCTGATTTCCTGCCGCTGTCGGATTTTTGATCTGATCGTAGGCGGCATTGATCTCACTCATCTTCTGTGCGGCAGTCGGATCATCGGGATTGAGATCGGGATGATACTTTTTGGCCAGTTTGCGATAAGCTTTTGTTACTTCTTCTTCCGAAGCACCCGGTGACACACCGAGTATTTTATACGGATCGGTCATGGCGTTTTTTCGCCTCCTGTTGTTTCATCATTTCTGCCTTTGTCCACACACCTGAATACAGAATATTCTCACAAAGATCCTTGTCCTTTTGCACCGGCAACAGACGGAACAGGTCCACACATTGCGCCATCTGAATATGCAACATCGGCAGGATATCTTCCCGTTTATAGCGAATAAGCGGATTGTACTTTTGGTGTCTGATATCATTTTTCAGATCCACGTATGCATCCATAAGATACACGAATCTTCCCAATGCGCAACCGAAATCATACAGTTGCTCACTCACATCGGAATCATCAAAGCGGAACAATTCCCCCATCAGTTCACCGAAAATGTTTGCAGGGATCTCAGGGTTCGTTTCATTGTTTTTTTCAACTTCATCCAACGCATGCAGACAACGGCTCATTGCCTTCGTTTGTCTGGGATACAGTCTTGCTGTTTCCTGCAATCCTTTCCCTAACAACTGTGCCTGCAAACGGGCTTTCATGCTGTTGTCGTCGCTCCAGTCATCCATGCAGTTATAATATGCAAGGGCAACATTCATGTCGGCGGCATACTCGGTAAACGTATCGGTTATAAACGCCCGTTTTTTGCGCGGATGTGCAATACATGACGCCTGTGCACAATGCAGAACTTCACCTTCAAAAACCGAAGAAAGAACAAGAATCAAAAACACCAGATCGTACGTAAGCATCATACGGGCACTGTTTCCGTGTCGCTCCCCGAGTTTTCGGCAAAGCCCGCAATACAATGCACGGTAACGGTTTTTCTGTTCTTCCGTAAGTTTTTCCGTATTGGCAACAACAAACCCGAACAAAACAATTCCTCCGATCAAAACAATGAAAACATATTATCATGTTCTGTGTAAAAAATCAATTGCAATCTGTCTTTATTCTTGTTATACTGTATTTTGTTAAATTTAATTTAAATCGGGAGGTAAACAAATGAATCAAACTCTTTCGGATTTAAAAGCCCGTCGCAGCGTACGTCAGTACAAACCTGAACAGATCGAGGAAACACTGCTCGATCAAGTTCTTGAAGCGGGCACCTATGCACCCACGGGCATGAACAGACAGTCACCGCTGATCGTAGCTGTACAAGATAATCAGACCATTGCAACACTTCGCAGAATGAATGCGCAAATCATGGGAAACCCCGATTCGGATCCGTTTTACGGGGCTCCTACGGTGCTTGTTGTGTTTGCTGACAAAAATGTGCGCACCTACCGTGAAGACGGTTCGCTTGTGATCGGCAATCTGTGCAATGCGGCTTATGCACTCGGTCTCGGTTCCTGCTGGATTCACAGGGCAAAAGAAGAATTTGAGACTGAAGAAGGCAAAGAACTGATGCGCAAATGGGGTGTCGGTCCGCAGTATGAGGGCATTGGCCACTGTATTCTCGGTTACCCCGAAAGCATTCCCGAAACAAAACCGCGCAAAGACGGTTATATTATAAAAATTAAATAAGAGGTAGAAATATGGGTATTTATTTCGACAAAGAAAACAACATTTTCAAACTCGACACGGCTACATCCAGTTATCTGATCGAAATTTTCGATCAGAACTATCTTCTGCATCTTTATTACGGTGCAAAAATCCCCGACACCAACTTGAATATGCTTCACGCACGTTCCACTTATGCGTCTTTCAGCGCAGGTAACGAAAATATTCCGTTTGGTGATTTTTCCGCAGATACATGGCCGATGGAATACGGTTGTAACGGTTGCGGCGACTTCCGCATTTCCGCTTTGCAGATCAAGGACAAAACGGGATGCAACGCCACGGATATCCGCTATATTTCTCATGAGATCATCAACGGCAAACCCTCTTTGCCCGGTTTGCCTGCTCTTTATACGGAAAACGACGCAGATGCACAGACACTTGCCATCAAAACACTCGACAAAGTCAGCGGCGCACAGGTGACACTGTATTACACCGTTTTTGAAAATTTAGGTGCCATGACACGTTGGGCTGTGATCGAAAACACCTCCGACAATGCAATGGAATTGGAACGCTCCATGAGCCTTTGCGTGGATCTGCCCGAAATGAATTACGACATGATCACCCTGTACGGCAGACACAACAAAGAACGTACAGCCGAACGCAGAGCCCTTGCACACGGCATTCAGGGAATTGCAAGCAAGCGCGGTTCATCCAGCCATCAGCAAAACCCCTTTATGGCACTTTGCGAAAAGGGAGCAACGGAAGACTTCGGCAACTGCTACGGTTTCAACCTTGTATATTCCTGCAATTTCCTTGCCGAAGCGGAAGTGGACTCCAATTGCGGAACGAGAGTGCTTATGGGTATCAATCCGTCCTCTTTTTCATGGCATCTGGAAGCAGGCGAAACATTCACCACCCCCGAAGCGGTCATGGTATTTTCCGAAAACGGTCTGGGTGAAATGAGCCGTATCTTCCACCGCCTTTATAACAAACACCTCATCCGCGGAGAATGGAAAGAAAAGAAACGTCCCTTGCTTATCAACAGTTGGGAAGCAGCTTATTTCAGTTTTGACGACGATAAACTCGTAGCCTTTGCCGAAAAAGCAAAAGAACTCGGCATCGAAATGCTCGTCATGGATGACGGTTGGTTCGGCAAACGAAACGACGACCGTTCTTCCCTTGGTGACTGGTATGTTAACACCGATAAGCTTAAAGGCGGATTGGATTCGCTTGTCAAACGCGTCAACGCACTGGGGCTGAAATTCGGCATCTGGTATGAACCCGAAATGATCTCCCCCGATTCCGACCTTTACAGAGCACATCCCGATTGGTGTATTCATGTGGCAGGCAGAGAGCGTTCCGTCGGCAGACAGCAGTATGTCATCGACTTCTCAAGAAAAGATGTTCGTGATGCCATTTATGCACAGATGTACGAAGTACTTTCCTCCACAAAGATCGATTACCTGAAATGGGATTTCAACCGCAACATCACCGAAGCCGGCAGTGCCATTCTGCCTGCAGAAAGACAAAAAGAATTCTTCCATCGCTTTGTACTCGGCACCTACGAGATCATGGACAGACTCACAAAAGATTTTCCGCATATGTTGCTTGAAAACTGCTCGGGCGGCGGCGGACGCTTTGATCCCGGTATGCTTTACTATTCTCCGCAGATCTGGACCAGCGACAACACAGATCCCATCGAACGCTTGTCCATTCAGTTCGGCACTTCCCTTTGCTATCCCGCATCCACCATGGGTGCGCACGTATCCGCTTGCAGAAGAACCGGCTATGACACCAAAGGTGCGGTCGCACTGTGGGGTACATTCGGCTATGAATTGGACCCGACCAAACTCAGCCCCGAAGATGCTTGCCGCGTCAAGAGACAGGTTGAAGAATACCACAAATATTATGACCTGATTCGTTGGGGCGATCTGTATCGCATCAAGAACCCCGAAGAAGACGGATTTGATTGTGCATGGGAATTTGTCTCCGAAGACAAAAAAGAGGCACTGCTGACGGTGATCGTCATGCGCAGAGATGCCATGAAGAACCGCATTCTTCGCTTCAAGGGCCTGGATCCCGAAAAGAAGTACGAATGCGACTTTGACAACGAAGAATACTGCGGTCAGACACTGATGAAAGCAGGTCTGAATCTGTCGCAGATGCACTTGAACGACCACGAAGTCGTCCGCGTATACATAAAGGAAGTGGACTGATGCGCTTATACACGATCAAGACAGCAGACGGAACATTCCCTGCCGTACAGGGGACAAACAACACACTGCATAAACTGCCCTTTGCAGATATGAATGAAGTCATTGCAAGCGGCAAAGTGCACGAATTTGACGAACTGACCGCAACAGACGGAGCGTATTCGATTGACACGGTCGCGATCCTGGCACCCATTCCAAACCCGTTACAGGACATTTTGTGTCTGGGTATCAACTATGCCGCACATGCGGAAGAATCGGCTCGTTTCAAGAAGGAAGTTTTTGAAAAAGACAGAAAATATTCCGTCTACTTTTCAAAGCGTGTCAACGAAGCGGTGCCTGACGGCGGTTGCATTCCCTACCCCACATTGGACGATCAGATCGACTACGAAGCGGAACTGGCATTCATCCTCGCAAAAGATGCAAAAAATGTAAAAAAAGAGGATGCAAAAGCCTATGTATTCGGATACACGATCATCAACGATGTCAGCGCAAGAGGATTACAGCAACGCCACAAACAGTTTTACTTTGCAAAAAGTCTGGACGGTTTCACCCCCATGGGACCTTGCATCGTTACAGCGGACGAATTTGATTTTGAACCCGCTTTGAACATTCGCAGTTATGTAAACGGTGAACTGCGACAGGACAGCAATACATCCCTCCTGCTCGCAGGCATCGGTCAGATTCTGGAAGACCTGACCGATGGCATGACATTAAAAACCTGTTCGATCGTTTCCACAGGAACACCGTCGGGTGTCGGCATGGGCTTTGTGCCGCCGAAATTCTTAAAACCGGGTGATGAAGTTCGCTGTGAGATCGAAGGAATCGGCAGTATCACAAACAAATTTGTCTAAAAAAGGCTTGCACAATCATGCAGATTGTAATATAATACTTGTTTAGAAAATGAAATACGGAGGTAAATAAAAATGCTCGTATCAGCAAAAGAAATGCTCACAAAAGCAAAAGAAGGCAAATATGCCGTTGCACAGATCAACATCAACAATCTTGAATGGACAAAAACCGTTCTGCAGACCGCACAGGAACTCAACTCTCCCGTTATCCTCGGTGTTTCCGAAGGTGCCGCTAAATATATGTGCGGTTTCAATACGGTCGTTGCTATGGTCAACGCTATGATGGACACGCTCAAGATCACGGTTCCCGTAGCTCTTCACCTTGACCACGGCACCTATGAAGGTGCTTATGCAGCGTTGGAAGCAGGTTTCTCTTCCATCATGTTCGACGGTTCTCACTATCCGATCGATGAAAACATTGCAAAGACCAAACAGCTCATCGCTGATGCAGGTGCAAAGGGTGTTTCCCTTGAAGCAGAAGTCGGCGCAATCGGCGGCGAAGAAGACGGCGTAATCGGCAGCGGCGAAGTGGCTGATCCCGATGAATGCAAAATGATCGCTGACCTCGGTGTTACCATGCTTGCAGCAGGCATCGGCAATATTCACGGCAAATATCCCGAAAATTGGGCAGGCTTGAACTTTGACGTTCTTGCAAAGATTCAGGAAAAGACCGGCACTATGCCCCTCGTTCTGCACGGCGGCACAGGCATCCCCGCTGAAATGATCCGGAAAGCCATCTCCCTCGGCGTTTCCAAGATCAATGTCAACACCGAACTGCAGCTCAGCTTTGCAGCAGCAACCCGCAAGTACATTGAAGAAGGTAAAGACCTTGCAGGCAAGGGCTTCGACCCCAGAAAGTTGCTTGCTCCCGGCTGTGCAGCAATGCGCGAAACCGTTATTGAAAAAATGACCCTGTTCGGTTCTGTCGGCAAGGCATAATGACAAAACACGAAGAAAAAGCCGTAGCCCTCTTCAAAGAGGGCTACAACTGTGCACAGGCAGTGTTTGCCGCATTTTCCGACGTAACGGGCTTGGATGAACACACAAGTTACAAACTTGCATCCTCTTTCGGCGGCGGTTTCGGCAGACAAAGAGAAGTTTGCGGTGCGGTCAGCGGCATGGTCATGGCGGCAGGCATCATCTGCGGCTATGACAGCCCGACGGATAATATCGCAAAAAAAGAACACTATGCCCTTGTGCAAAGTCTTATGAAACAGTTTGCCGACGAAAACGGCTCTTATATCTGCCGAGAATTGCTCGGTTTACAGCAAAAGGAAAACAGCGATCCTACCCCGACACCGCGCAATGAATCGTTTTACCAAAAACGGCCGTGCTCGGAACTGGTCGGCATGGCAGCCCGTTTTCTGGACGAATATCTTGCAGATAAATGACAAAATGCAGTATCACAACTCCGAACGGAAAATGTGATACTGCATTTGTTTTATTCTTAATACGGTTGTTTTCCGCTGTGATAACACGGGGTAAGAGAGACAATGCGTGCATCTTTTTCTGCATCTTCAAGCACGACCGTCAGTTTTCCCGTACGAATGGGTGGAAATGTGCAGATGTGTTTCCTTCCCACAGTGTTTGCGCTGTAAATTCTGATACCGCGTTCGCCGATGTTTTGTGATGCATAAACGGAGAAAGCACGAATTTTTTCCCCGTCCGTATTATCTTCGGACAAAATAACGGTATCAACAAGTTGATGCTTATCAAAAACAAGCACGTATTCCCTGTCCTGTACATTATACTCTGCCTGTTCGGTCTGCAATGCACATTGGGTATAACGACGTTCGATCTCCTTTTTCATTTCTTCCATGCGTTGTACATTTTCCTGCGGCAACAGACCGCGGCGGTCAGGGGCAATATTCACAAGCAGATTGGCACCCCTGCCGACGGAATACAGATAAAGACCGACCAGTTCTTCGGGTGTGCGAACATAATTGCGATGTGTTTCATTGTAGAACCAGAAATTCTCGTTTTCATACCGTGTCATACAGCAATCGCATTCACCTGGGGCGTAGAAACCTTCGACAGTATTATCATTCGGCATGGGGGCAAGTCCCCATTCGTTGCCGATCCAGCGGATATCCTTCCCCCATGTGCCGAACACAAGAATGTTCGGCTGTAAAGCATAAATGGTTTTCTGTATGCGTTCTACGTCAAAATCATAGTTATCACTGCCGCATCCGTCAAACCAAAGAATATCGATCTGTCCGTAATTCACAAGCAGTTCATGCAACTGTGCACAGACATAATCGTTATACTGTTTACTGTTCATTTCCCTACTACCGAATTGTGCACAGGAGTAGTAAAGTCCGACTTTGATTCCGTATTTACGACAGGCCTCGCAGTATTCGCGAATGACATCCCCCTGCCCGTTTTTATAAGGCGTGTTTTGCACGGCATAATCGGAATATGCCGTCGGCCAAAGGCAAAAGCCGTCATGGTGCTTGGTGGTCAACACGGTGTATTTACCGCCCATTCTCACAACATCACGCATCCATGCTTCGCAATCCAACTGCGTGGGATTAAATGAGGACAATTCCATGTGCTTCATATCCCAATCGCGGTGATGTTCATTGAACGTGCGGATGCCGAAATGAAAGAAAATGCCGAGTTCAAGGTCATTGTAAGCAAGTTGCAAGGGTGTTGGTTTTAACTGCATAAAAACGCCTCCTTTGCTTTTCAGTATAGCAAAGAAGGCTGTTTTATTCAACCGTTTTTTAATAGATTCAACCGATAACCGTCAGTGTATATGTGCGAAGGACTTCACCCGTATTTTCATTGCCGAACGTAAAGGTAAACACATAAGTACCGTTTTCATGCAACAGAATACGAAAATACTGTTCGACAGGTGCTCCGATTTTGTCATGCGACTTCGTTTCCGGAACATAGAATTCAACATTTACGGATGTATCCTGCGGCTGAACGGAACACTGCCAATAATACTTTCCGCTGCCGCCCGTCAAAAATGGACCGACTTGCAGAAAAGTATCGTCTGCGTTTACATGGATTTCATCACAATCCGCTTGCTCCAGACCGACACTTGCACGCAAAATGCGCCTTGCACAGGCAACATCAACATTACCGTTTCCGAAAATATCAACTGCCTGTTTTTGTGCCTTGCTAAGAGTTTCAAGTCCCACTGCGACACGCAGACAAAGCCTTGCATCCGACGCGGTGATCCTGCCGTCTGTGTCAATATCTCCCTTTTGAAAAACAAATACGGGGGCCGTTATCTGTTCAATTGTTACATTTTGCTGTTTTGTTGCATTCACAGGCATAGCACAGCAACAAAGAAAAAGGAAAACTATAATAACAACTGAATATTTTTTCATGACATCGCATCCTTTTTATGTAGTTCAATCATACGCCCGGGCTTTGGAATATTTCAAATTCCTGTGATGCAATTCTGTCTTGTATTCCGCCTGCTGACTGTACATGATATTGAATATTGAATCGATACATTCCGGGTTCAAGATCTTTTCCGAACACTTCTTTACACCGAACCGTGAAAGCATTGCCTTGCAACGGAAAATAGCGGTCATAAATTTCCGGAAAACCGAAATATTCATCAAATTCGACCGTTTCCCATTGGCCATTCACATTCTGTTCCACAAAAAAGCGCGGCATGGAAATTGTGCTGAAAGTGTTGTTCTGCCATTTTACATATACGGTCTGTGTCGGTTCATTCCTGATTTCGATATCCATTGCAATTCCCGGTTCCGCTAAAGGCAGCATCATGGCAAACAACGAAAGGATTGCGGCAACTATTTTTTTGATTTTTTCCAACATTGCACTCATATTTTTATCACCTCCTTGATTTCATCATATCACAAAGTATATTATGTGTCAAGATATATTTTGCGTGACATAATATACTTGACAAGATATTTCGCTTTTGCTATAATAGGTTATATAAGTTAAGAGGAAAAAAATGATGCAAAATACGGACAATTTTAAGCGCGGAACGGTCGAGCTGATCGTCCTGAGCGTTCTTTCACAAAAGGATATGTACGGGTATGAACTCGTAAAGACCATCAGTGAAAAAAGCAACAAAAATTTCGAATTACCTTTGGGGACTCTGTATCCTGTTTTGTACAGATTTGTAGAAAACGGACTTATTTCCGACCGCGATGAAGTGGTCAACAAGCGTTTGCGTAAGTACTATCACCTTGAAGAGAAAGGAAAAGAGTATTACAAAACGCTGTTGGAGGAATACAAAAGAGTTTCATTGGGCGTTAATTTGATTCTGCAGGCGGTGGAAGAAAATGAATGATGCACTGAAAAAGCAATTAAACGAGTATTTCAACAATGTCGAGAGCTTGCTGCTATGTGACCGAAAAAACAAAAAAGTGTTTCTGACAGATCTGAAGAATGATGTTGATGAATTCATAAATCAAGAACCGAACGCGGATTTTGATTGCATCATCTCTGCATTCGGCACGCCACAGGAAATTGCGGACAGTTTTTTGAAGAACACAGACATTGTTCAAATCAAGAAAAGAATGAACATCCGAAAGATCATTCTGTGTTCATTGTTGGCAGTTGTGCTTGTGTATCTCTGTTTTGTGATTGCAAGCTTCATTGATGTGCATACGGAATCGCACGGTTTTTATGAAGAGATCATTCTGTCTGTTTTTCATTTTCCGTTCGGAGGGCGCTGTGTATGAAACGAATTGTGAGTATTATACTATGCATTGTTATGCTGTTCCTGTCGGCATTCCCTGCTTATGCCGTAACGGCAAATATGCAAACAGAACAAAATGAAGACGGCTCTTACTTTGTTATCACCAATGAACCGCTCAGTTCTACTTTGCCGCTGCCCGGAACACCGGGCGAAACGGAAAAACATGAAATGAACGTTATTCTTGCACTGTTCAAGAATCTGATTACAAAACTGATGCGTTTGATCTACAGAATGTCCGGTCAAAAGGACGTTACAAAAACAAAGTATGTGTATTATTATTCTTCCGATAAAACGCTGTTATGGTCAGCAACGGTGACAGGAGAATTTGTATATTCGGCTTCATCAGCAAAGTGCATTCGTGCAGACTACGGCTTTGAAACCTACGACAGCAATTGGAAATTGAATGATTGCATCTGCGCTGAGCAAGCCAACACCGCAACAGCAACCTTTTATGTTGAACATCATTCCCTTGGTGTAAAACTGCAGACGATCGAAAAAACAGTCACATTGACCTGTGATACAAACGGGAATGTAACCTGAATAAGTGTATATTCCGTAGAAATGCTTTCCGTAAAGCAAAAAAACAGCCGCCTGCTGATGCAGACGGCTAAATTTATGATTTTTATGCTTCGGCTTTGGCGGCTTCGGCGGCTTCGGCTTCCTGTTTGCGAGCCTGTCTCTCTTCGTAAGGAATGAGATACTCGGAAACGTCTTTATAGTTGATGGTGATGCCTTTTTTCTTGTTGATGATGTTAATGGCAATCACAGCACCGTAAGTGACGATAAAACCGATCATCGCAAGCGGAGAAACACTTGCGGAGAAGATGCCGGGGAAAACTTCTGCCATGGAACCTGCCATGATAACACTGCCGACAAAGGAAATAACGGAGAAACCGATTCCCAAAGACGCGATCGTTACGTTTCTCTGAATGCCTTTGGGGGAACAGGACAGCGTAAGCATAATAATTCCGACAAGCCACGTAACAACGGCCAATGCAAGACCGACCAACGCAAGCGCAAAACCGATAAATGCCATACGGGTAGGTTCATAAGAAAGTGCCGCAAAAATAGCATTGATATCAAAACCGTATTCCGTAAACAGTGTAACCACATTGATAATGGAAACCCAACCGATCTCCACCGTTTCTTTAAACGGAACATTCATTGTGATACTACCCATGGAAAGCAAGGTTGCCAACACAGGAAGAATGCAAAGTGCAATTCTGATTTTTGCAATGTTATCACCGACAAAGGAAGACTTGATCCTGTCTACTTTCGGCTGGAACATCGCGTGTTCATATTCGGCTTTGTCAGCTTCGGCATTCAGTCTGTCTTCAATGCCGTAATAAACAACATTTACACCACATTTCGGGCATTCCGGACGCCAATCCGTGATTTTGAGTTTATAATTACATTTGGGGCAATGAGCAGCCATACAATCACCTATCCTTACGCACTAATATACTTTTACTATATTAGCATATCCGAAATCGTTTTACAAGAGTTTTTCTCTTTTTTGTGCAATATAAGAAATCCAAAGTTGCTTTTTTGTCAGTTTTGTCAACAAAAAGCTACTTACACGCGCTGTGCAAGCACTTCATTTTCATATTTCTGCACAATTTCGATCCATTCATCACGAACGGGCACACCCTGCTGTGCACAAAATTCATCCCAAACATCAGCGAAGGGATAGGACTTGAGTTCTTCTGTCATAGCAAGAAGTTCGGTAAATCTGCCTTCGTCCTGCATCTGTTTGAATGCGGCATTGGGTGTGAGCAAAGCGTACAGCAATGCTTTCATCATATTGCGCATACCGATCACCCATGCGGCAA
Organism: Clostridia bacterium; assembly: GCA_017396895.1. Taxonomy (GTDB): domain Bacteria; phylum Bacillota; class Clostridia; order Oscillospirales; family Acutalibacteraceae; genus RUG806. Next base: position 22,841 of record JAFQKN010000102.1, on the reverse strand, counting down.
TGCGGTTGATGCTCGCATCAAAGTAGTCAAGGCCGATGATCACACGGTCAAGTGCATCGTTGCGGACAATTTCCTTTGCAATCTCTTTGAGTTCATCGTCAAAATTAACAACGTGGTCGCTGTCCCAACGCACACCGCGAGAAACGTGCAATGCGACCTTGTCGGAGAACACGAGCAATGCGGCAATTTTGTCGGAAATGACTTCCGTAGGATGATAATGTCCTGCATCCAACAGGCACATGAGGTTGTTCTTGGCGCAGTAATTCATGTAGAATTCGGAAGAACCGACCGTATAGGATTCCAGACCGATGCCGAAAAGTTTGGATTCAAGGCTGTCCAACAGTTCATTCTTGTCGTACTCGACCGACAGAATTTCATCGAGAGCTTCTTTAAGTCTCTGACGCGGACCGACACGGTCGGCAGGTGTCTGCTTGTAGCCGTCGGGGATCCAGATATTGTTAAGAGCCGGTGTGCCGAGTTCCTTGCCGAAATAGGCACCGACTTTGCGCATGGCCTTGCAGTGATCGATCCAGAAACGGCGCACTTTTTCAACGGGAGAAGAAAGTGTCAGGCTGTCTGCGGCCATGGGATGGGAAAACAGCGTGGGATTGATATCAAGGCCGATGCCTCTTTCTTTTGCAAAATCAACCCAAGCGGCAAAATGCTCCGGCTCCAAACGGTCGCGATCAACTTTATTACCGTCAAATACGGCATAGGAAGAATGCAGATTGACACGGTGCTTACCGGGAATCAAGGAGAATGCAACATCGATATCCTGCATCAGTTCCTGCGGCGTGCGCGCTCTGCCGGGATAATTGCCCGTTGCCTGAATGCCGCCCGAAAGCGCATCGTCAGAGTCAAATCCCTGTACGTCATCCCCCTGCCAGCATTGCATGGAGATCTGCACACTTGCTAACTTTTTGAGCACTTCATCGGTATCCACACCGATCTTTGCATATAATTCTTTTGCGTAATTATATCTATCAGAAGCCATGTTCAGATCTCCTTATTTCAACGCGATAGCGGCTTTTGCCTTAGCAACGATATTTGCGGCATTCAGACCGAAAATATCAAGAAGCTCCAATGCGGGACCGGATTTACCGAACACATCTTCCACACCAACGCGAAGAACGGGCACGGGTTTGGTTTCGGAGAGTGCTTCAGCAACAGCAGAACCGAGACCTCCGATGATGTTGTGTTCTTCAGCCGTTACGATGCAACCTGTTTTGTTTGCAGCATCAAGAAGAATTTCTTTGTCAAGCGGTTTGATGGTTGCCATATTGATAACAGCCGCACTGATACCTTCTGCTTTGAGCTGTTCAGCGGCAACGAGTGCACGTTCAACCATAAGACCGGTTGCAACGATGGTAACGTCTGTACCTTCCGTCAGATAAACACCTTTGCCGATCTCAAATTTATAGTTTTCATCAAACACACGCGGCACAGCAAGTCTGCCGAAACGCATATAAACAGGGCCGTTCATTTCTGCGGCTGCGAGCACAGCCAGACGTGCTTCCACATCGTCAGCAGGATTGAGAATGGTCATACCGGGAATGGAACGCATAAGAGCAATGTCTTCACAGCACTGATGGCTTGCACCGTCTTCACCCACGGAAATACCGGCATGGGTTGCACCGATCTTGACATTGAGATGCGGATAAGCGATGGTATTGCGCACCTGTTCAAATGCACGGCCTGCGGCAAACATGGCAAAGGAACTTGCAAAAACAAGATAACCTGCACTTGCCATACCTGCGGCTACACCCATCATGTTGCCTTCTGCAATGCCGCAGTCGATGAATTTTTCGGGATGTGCTTTTTTGAACATACCCGTTTTGGTTGCGGCTGCAAGGTCGGCATCAAACACGACCATTTTTTCTACTTTTTCTCCCAATTCAACGAGTGCTTTACCGTAAGCATCTCTGGTAGCGGTTTTAATAATATCAGCCATTGTTATACTCCCCTTTCCTTACGCGTTTTCGATTTCTGCTTTTGCGGCATCCAGTTCTGCCATTGCCTGTGCGTACTGTTCTGCATTGGGTGCAGAACCGTGCCAGGAAACCTGATTTTCCATAAAGGAAACACCCTTGCCCTTGACCGTCTTTGCAATGATGGCGGTAGGCTTATCGGAGCATTCATTGAATGCGGCGAATGCTTTTTCGATATCGCAGTAGCAGTTACCGTTGATTTCAATTACATTGAAACCGAATGCGGCAAACTTCTCGGGGATGGGATAGGGAGAATTGACTTCTTCAACCGTTCCGTCGATCTGCAGATTGTTGTTATCCACGATCACGCAAAGGTTGGAAAGTTGCTTTGCGGCGGCAAACATAGCCGCTTCCCATACCTGACCTTCCTGAATCTCACCGTCTCCGAGGATGGTGTAAACACGAAAATTTTCACCCGAACGCTTGGAAGCGAGTGCCATCCCCACAGCCGTGGACACCCCCTGACCGAGAGAACCCGTGCTCATATCCACACCGGGTACGTAGTTCATATTCGGATGGCCCTGCAGGTAAGAATCTGATTTTCTGAGTGTTTTGAGATCAGCAACCGGGAAAAATCCTTTTTCCGCAAGCACGGCATACAGTGCAGGTGCGGCATGTCCTTTGGACAAAACGAAACGGTCACGTTTTTCCCATTTCGGGTTCGCGGGGTCCACGTTCATTTCTTTGAAATAAAGGAACGTAAGCAATTCAGCGATCGAAAGAGATCCGCCCGGATGACCGGATTTTGCATTGAATGTGCCTTCGATGATGCCTTTTCTGACGTTGCAAGCGGTAAGTTTAAGCTGTTTTCTTTCTGCTGTGTCCATACTGAGGTCACTCCTTTTTATTTTTGGTTTTCGATTGATTTATTGTTTGATTTTATGCAAAAATGCCGTAAAATAATCCGGCAGATCTGCAGAAAACTCAAGATAGGTTTTTGCGGTCGGATGTATAAATCCGATCACAGCCGCATGCAGACATTGCCCGTTCAAGTTGAGTGTCTGCTTGGGATTTCCGTATACCGTATCCCCTGCAACGGGATGTCCCAAAGCCGCACAATGCACACGGATCTGGTGCGTTCTGCCTGTTTCCAGCGTGAAACGGCACAGCGAATAACCGCTGTATTCTTCCATCACTTCGTAATGCGTTACTGCTCTGCGCGGATTCAGTCCGTTAACGGCCTGTTTTTTGCGATCAACAGGGCTTCTGCCTAACGGGAGATCGATCGTACCCTTGTGTTGCGGCATTCTTCCGACAACCACCGCGCGGTATTCCCTTTTGAATGAATGCGCCTGAATCTGTGCGGCGAGATGCTGATGAGAGGCATCGTTTTTTGCGACGATCAACAGTCCGCTTGTGTCTTTGTCGATGCGGTGCACAATACCCGGACGGATCACTCCGTTGATACCCGATAAAGAGTCTCCGCAGTGATACAAAAGTGCATTCACAAGCGTTCCGTCGTAATTGCCGGCGGCGGGATGCACGACCATACCTTTGGGCTTATTGACGACCAAAAGATCATCGTCCTCGTACACAATATCCAAAGGGATGTCCTGTGCCACCACATCGAGCACCTGCGGTTCCGGCAATTCAAGGCAAATGACATCACCCGTTTTCGGTTTGCAACTCTTGACAACAGGGCGGTCATTTACAAACACGTTTTCATTTTCGATGTGCTTCTGAACCGCCGATCTCGTAAGATCGGGAAAATGCAGACAGATCAGTTTATCAAGTCTTTGCCCGTCTTCTTCCGCAGTGACGGTAAAAATACGTTCATCCATCGGCATTCTCCGCACTTTCCGCTTTCTTTTTTGCTCTGTCCTGTTTTGTTTCGCGGATCATGTCATACACAAGATAGATCATCAGTGCAATGGCAGAACAGGTCACAAGACAATCAGCAAAATTAAATACGGGAAAATTGATAAACAAAACCTGTATATAATCAATAACAAATCCTCTTGCAATGCGATCAATGAGATTCCCCAGACCGCCTGCAATAAGCAGGGGCACACATATATCATATATAATATGATGCTTTTTGGAGAAGATCAGAAATCCCGTACCGATGAGCAATGCAACCGCCGTGAAAACCGACAGAAAATCGGTGTTTCCGGAAAAAATACTGAATGCCGCACCTGTGTTTTCTGCATACGTCCATGCCAAAAAACCGTCCAACACAACGATCTTACCGACGGGAACAAGATGTTTCAGCACGGCAAATTTAATCAGTTGATCGATTGCCGTAAGAGCAAGAACGGAAATCATTTGCATCAAAACAATGCATTTGCGCGTATATTTCAACTGCATTTCCTCTTATTTCTTCTTATTTTTGCGAAATCTTCCGCCGCCGCGTTTTGATCCGCCGACAGGTTCTTCCTCCGTGACAGGCGGTGTCTGGCGGCGAGGTGCGTTTTCAAACACGGAAAAATCGATATCAAAACCGTCATCTTCGGTTGTGCCTTCCTCGGCCTGCATTTGAGCCGATTCAGCATCGGAAATATCGTCAAAGCCGCGAAGATCTGCATCGTAATCGGTAAACACACTGTCTTCCTGCACAAAGTCTTCATGCACGGGTGCAATATAATCGGGTTCGGACTCCTCGACTGCGGGCTCCTGTTGCATTTCGGGTTCTGAAAAATCGTCGGAAGACTGTTCTGTCTGCGTTATGATCTGCGGTTCAAGTTGCTCGACATCTGCAATCTTTGTTACAGAAGCAACTTCCGCCTGCTGTGCAGGAACAGAAACATCGAAATCGTCACCGATATCTTCAAAATCGTCGAAGTCTTCCCATTCTTCCCCATCTTCCGCCTCGGCAACGGCAGGCGTTTCCGGAATTTCAATTGCAGGTTGCGCAACAGGTTCTGTTACGACCTGTTCGGCGGTCATTGCCTGTTCTCCCTGCGAATCCTGCGCATCCAGAGGATCAAAAACAGCATCCAACAGTTCATCCAAGGAAGTATTTTCGGTTATGGCAATCTGTGCTTTCTTTTCAGGATGCAAGGGAGTGGGATCTGCTAATTTTACTGCATTGTAATCGGATATCATGGAATCAAAATCGGGCAGATCATCAAACTGCTCAACTGCGGGCGGAGTTACATCCGTAACAATGCTCTCATCCACGGTAATAAAACCATCTTCACCGATGAGTGTATCTACCACTTCACCGACATCAATTGCCGCATTGCTGAGAATCTGATCTTCCAACCCTTCACCGCCTGTAATTTCGGGCAAAGCATCGATCGGTTCAGCCTCTCTGACCAAGCCGTCAAAATTACCGTCAATATCGATGCGGCTCTGCACGTCTGCAACCATTTCGGGAACACTGACAGATTCTACAGGGGGAATTTCCTCGGGGAATTCTGTGCGCGGCTCATAAATTCCACTTTCTTCCAAAACCGCAATAGAGGATTTTTCACCTTCGGAGATGGAGGCTTTTGCACGTTGCATACCTTCACGCAACATAGCCTGCGGATCCAATTCGGGAATATCGCGCAAGGAACGTCTCTGTGTTTCTTCTGCCTGTTCTTCTTCCGTCAGCAACTGCGCGAGCATCTTTTTGCGCAATTCCATTGCTTTTTCACGCAGTGCATCATATTCTGTCTGAGCCATTGCAATGGCATCGGCAAGTTGCTTTTTCATATCCGCCGTCAACGCAGAAATTCGTTCGCTTTCCGTTTTTGCGGCAATGAGCATATCTGCCGCTTTTTCAATGGCCTCATCCAGCATACGCTGTGCGCTTTCATCTGCTGCGGTTGTGACTTCTTCTGCAGAGACTCTTGCCTGTTCAAGAAGTTCTGCACGCATCTGTTCGGCATCCTGCAGAGTCTGTTGCACCTTGCCTTCCACATCATCAAAGGCAACCGATACTCTTGTTTGTGCAGTAGCCACGATCTTTTGTGCATCTTCCTGTGCAGAAGCGATCAATTTACCGGAAACGTCAATAGCCTGCGTCATGCGGGAATCGGACAGTTCGGTAACCTCTTTTTTCGTTCTTTCGGCATATTCTTTTGCATCACTGAGAATTCTGTCTGCCTCCAGTTTGGCGGCAGTAAGCACCTGTTCGGCCTGCGTAAGTACACGCTCGCATACTTCATCCGAATAAGCCTTTGCATCGGTAAGCATTTTAAGAGCCTGTTCCTTGATACGGACAAGGATCTCCTGACTACCCGCTTCGGAACGGGATTTTGCTTCCTGTGAAACGGTCTGTGCTTCTTCAAGCATGGCAACCGCTTTACTGCGCCCATCATCCAAAAGTGCCTGTGCCTGCGCGGTTGCTTCCTGCATCATTTCCTCATACTGCTTTGCGGCATCGGCAGCAAGACGATGTGCTTCATCAACAAGACTTTCTGCCTGCAGACGGCTTGTTGCCAACAACTGTTCGGATTCGGTTTTACTGTCGGTTTCAATTTTTTGTTTTTGATCGTATGCAGATGCCAACAAGCGTTCGGTTTGCTCTCTTGTATCACGAAGCAATTCATCTGCTTCTCTTGCCGCATCAATTGTTATCATATCAGCCTGCTCATTTGCCTGTGCAATCACACGTTCAGCTTCCTGCGTTGCTTCGGCTTTGACGCGTTCGGCTTCCGCTGCAGCTTCTTCACCGGCACGCTCGGCTTCACTTATGATACGGTCGGCTTCTGCCTGCGACTCTGCAAACAAACGCTTTGCCTGCTCTGCTGAATTTTCAATTTCAAGAAGTGTAGCCTCGCGCAGTTCACTCACATAAGTATCCACAGATGCAGCCGCTTCATCACGAATCGCCTGCGCATCCGTCTGTGCCTGTTCGAGAACCAGTTCAGCCTGTGCCTGTGCATCGAGAAGCATCTGTTCAACTGCAAGTTGCGTCTGTTGTTGAATTGCCGCACAACGCTCATTGGCAGTGGTGGTATAACTGTCCGCAAGAACCTTTGCAGACGCGATCAGGCTGTCATATTCTGCCTCTGCGGCAACGGTGATCTTGTGTGCTTTGTCATTGGCAGAATCAATGATCGTTTCGCCCTCTTTCATAATGCGCTGTACCTGCGCATTGGCTTCTTCGATCATGTCATTTGCACGTTGCTGAGCCGAAGCGATCAACAATTCCGCATTTTTCTGCGCATTCATAAGAACGTCTCGTAAGACAGATTCATCCTTACGGTATTCCTCCAGTTTTGCGGCAAGAATACCCAACTTGCGCACCAATTCACCGTTTTCGGAAAACATGGAACTGTAATCTTCCGTAACCTGACGGAAGAAATTATCGACTTCGCGAGGAGAATAACAACCGTTTTCAAGCAACTGGAAACTGTGAAGCTTTAATTGAGTCGGATTTAACATATAAATATCTCCTTTTTGATCATTGATCTTGATTATACGAAGAACATACCGTTGCTTTCAAGTTCGTCAAGCAAGTCACCAAGCACATCCACATTATAAGGGGTGATCATATAAGTACGCTTTGCGACCTTTTTCAGATTTCCGCCGTTTGCATAAGCAACACCGCTTAAAAACCACAATATTTTATTAACTTCTTCCTTAGCCGTGTCTTCCATGTTGATAAGCACCGTACGCTTGTCCAGCAGTTCATCGGCAATGGCTGTGGCATCGTCGAAACGTTCCGGTTTTTTCAGCACGACCTGTACTTTTGCAGTGGTGTGAATATCCACAACTCTTGCCCCCGAAGAAAAGGAAGATGAAGAAGAAGCAGAAGATCTGCGCTCTGTTCGTTTGGGGGTTGCCACTCTGGATAACTGCGGTTCCGCATCGACTTCGGTATCGGCTACGTCATCCGTATCGACATCATCAAAGAACTCACTTTCGTCGATATTAAACAGTCTTTTCAACTTATCACTGAATGCCATATACTACAATCCTTTCAATATATATAATGATTATCAATATCTTCTGTGTCCGAATAATGCACTGCCGACTCTGACGAGATTGGCTCCTTCCAGTATCGCTTCTGTATAGTCTGAAGACATCCCCATGGAAAGAGTATGCATATTTTGCAACGCAGGATGTTTTTTCAGATCCTCATACCGTTTGCGCACCAAAGAAAACCATTGACGGATCTCTTTTTCGGTCTCACAAATGGGCGGCACAGCCATCACACCGTCCACGGACAGATTCGGCAATTGTGCGATCTGCAAAGCAATTTCATCAAAACCGTCCGGCATAAAACCGCTTTTTGATTCTTCTTCCCCGATGTTCAGTTCCAATAAAATCGGCATCGTCAATTCTGCCGTCTGTGCCTGTTTTGAGATTTCCCGTGCCAGATGCAAGCTGTCTACGGATTGGATCATACTCACTTCGCGGATGATCTTTTTGACTTTATTGGTCTGCAGATGACCGATCAGATGTGATTGGAAATTGCCATTGAGAAGCGGTTTCTTTTCGAGCAATTCCTGCACTTTGTTTTCACCGATCAGATCGATCCCCAGTTGCAAGGCATGGTTGACAAAAAGGGGCGGTACGGTTTTGGTAACGGCCATGAAACGTACTGTTTCACGCTTTATACCGGCCTGTGCGGATGCCGCTTCCATGTTTTGCAATATCTGTCGGTAATTCTCTTCAATATCCCGAAACACCGCCTCAGCGGACAAGTTTTCCGTCATACAATTGCGTACCTCCTAAAATAATTTCATCAAAAGGTTTCAAATATCCGCTTTGACCGCTTGCGTCAACAATGTGGAATTCTTCTTCGGAATAAATGCTTTCCACCTTGCGGAAACGAATGACATTTCCCAACAGGACGTAAACACCGTTTTCGCCGTCTACTACTCGCATGGCGGTCTGATCGACTTTGAATCCCGTATACGTTTCAAGTGCGATCACCACATCAACTTTTCGCAAGTTTGCATACTGTGCATCCATGGCCGTTGCACTCAAAACCAGTGCCGTTTGCCCTGTTCCGTCTGCGTTCATTGCCGCGACTTTTACTTCAATTTCATTTGCAAGTTCATCGGGAAAACTCACTTGCAACCGTTGTCCGATATAAAAATCGGAAACGCTTTCCGTCGGGACGTTGCAAACGATGTACCAAATAAATCCTGTAATAAGTTTACCGTAACGGGAATTGCTTTCTGTCGGTTTAAGTTCCAGCAAAGACTGTACGGTTGCGGTATCAACGGTTTTTATTTTTGCTGTGAGTTTTTCACTGTCCTGCGCAAAGGCCATATTGTCATACACACCGCAAGCAGACTCATACCCGTCAACCGAATTGACATAGTAACCCGCAACATCGGCAGGAATGCTTGTAAAACCGATCTGCTTGTTGCGCAACTGCGTTCTTTGTGCATACAGCGCGGACAGGGTTTCCGATACGTCCACACGGTTGCCCACTGCAATATTGCGCTTGGTAACCGCCGCGCGGAATGCATCGGTATATTCAGACATCTGCGACGGAGCCTTGCGATCGATCGCACCGATCAGTGCGTAAATGCCGTCTTCGACTCTTGCATCATAAGAGGATATATCCGACAAAGTGTTTACAACTGCGGTATTTTGTATATTTTCATAATATGCAATATCCGATTCAACCGCTTGCAGATTAAAATAACTCTGGGCATCGGATTCACTTCTGAATATGTTGACAACGCTGTCATTCCCGGAAACCTTCGTGCCGTCCTCTACCAATGCAACGACATATCCGCCGTTTTGTCCGCCTTGGATATAGCGTTCATCGCGCACGATAAATGCCTCCGTTTGCAGGCTTTTGACATATTCGGTCTTAACTGCGGTCACGGTTTCAATGTCCAACAGCGAATCATTTGCAGATTGAAGAATATGATATCCCGCCAAAACCAACACCAGCAGCAGGCCGATGATCAGCAATGCTTTTTTTAATGCGGGAGATTCAATGGAAAAATCAATATCGGTAGGAATATGCCATTTCGTCTTTTTCTTTTTCTTTTTCCTGTTTTCCGTTTCCACTCTGATTATCCTTTCAAGATTGAGCTGTTTTCTATTATAATAAATGCTTTTTGAGCAATACTCTCTGCGCTGTCCTCGCGCAGCCTGTTAACATAATGAATGTTTTGATTTCTTCTGAACCACGTCATTTGGCGTTTTGCATAACGCCGAGTTTCACGCTTCAGGTTTTCAACGGCTTCTTCTTTGGTAATTGTTCCGTCAAACCAACCGCGCAGTTCTTTGCAGCCGATGGCTTGTGCGGCAGTATCGGCATCTTCACGGGCAAGAAAGGCTCTTGCTTCTTCTTCAAGTCCCGTTTGCAACATAACATCCACACGCGCATCAATTCGTTCATACAGATAATCACGATCGGGAAAATGCAGTGCAATATAGCAAGGTTCATAAGGACTCGGTTGCATCAAAGATCGGTTTCTGCGTTCGGTTGCGGTCTCCCCTGTGAGGTAATACACTTCCAATGCACGGATAATGCGTCCCGTATTATTCGGATGCAGAACGGATGCGGCTTCGGGATCGATCTGCATCAGTTCGTTCAACAAAACCTGCGCCCCTTCATTCTTCAACCGTTCCTGCAAACGGGTGCGCATTTCCCTGTTATCGGGTTCTTCTTCAAACTGTATGTTATTGAGCAAAGAATCTACATATAAACCTGTGCCGCCGCAAAGTACGGGTACTTTGTTTCTTGCATGAATATCAGCAATCACACGGCTTGCATCTTCAATGTATCGCGCAACACTGTACTTCTCATTCGGTTCGACAAAACCGATCAGATGATGCACAATGCCTTTCATTTCTTCGGCGGTCGGTTTGGCTGTTGCAATATCCATGCCTTTGTAGATCTGCATGGAATCAGCGGAAACCACTTCACCGTTGTATTTTTGTGCAATGGCGACCGCCAATGCGGTTTTGCCCGATGCGGTGGGACCGACAACGGCAATCACGGGAATTTTCGTCATAATACCTCTGTGTATCAAGTAAGTTCATCCGAGACGTCCGAACTGCTTTTCCAGTTCGTGTCTGGTAATTTCGGTCAAAACGGGCCTGCCGTGGGGACAATAACGGATAGAGTCATCAGACAAAACCGTACGCAGCAGGATCTCCTGTTCGGCCGTATTGGTGGAATCCCCCGCTTTCACGGCGGCTCGGCAGGCAGTATTGTGATACAGCCAATCCAATCGCTCGGGCATCATGGAGAGTTTCCCTTTTTTCAGTTCGCCTGCCAGCTCACAGACAAGCGAAGAAATATCGGAATGCGCAAGTTCCAACGGCGCCCCGCGGACGATCACGGTACCGACACCGAAATCTTCTACCATGTAACCTGCTTTTTCAAACAGTTGCAGATTTTCGAGCACGGCATCGTATTCGGCTCCACTCAAGGCGACACGAACAGGTGCTAAAAGCATCTGTATGTTCCCCGTTTGGGCATTTTTCCTGATTTTTTCAAACAAAATCCGTTCATGTGCGGCATGTTTATCGCAAATGACAAATTTATTGCCGTATTCGGCAAGAATGTATGTTTTGAACAGTTCTCCGATCACGCGCAAAGGAATTTCCGTCTCGGCTTTCACATCTTCCCGAACGATCGGCTCGGTCGGAGATACGGCTGTTGCAACCGTTTGCGGCTGTTGTTTTTCAGCCATGATCTCTCTTGCGGTTTCGGCAAAAGAGGGTGCACTGTCGTGCAATTCAATCGGTGGTTTGGGTGCGTTTGTACGCTGTGACAGCGGCAAAGGCGTCAGCGAACTCTGAAATCCGCCTGCCGAAGCAGCAGTGTTTTCTTCGGGTGTTGCTGTTTTCGGTGTTTCTTCAACCGCGTCCAAAAGATCTGTCTTTTCGACAACAGGCGGTGTCTGTGTTATGACAGGCGGCATCTGTGCCTGCGCGGGAGGCGTATACGGAACTGCCGCTTGCGGTTGCACCGTTTCTTTTTTGCTTTGCGAAACGGCTGCTCCCCATGTTGCCTGCGTTCTGTCCTGCATGGACATCTGCGTTCCCTGCGTTTGGGGGACGGCAGGTCGGAGATCGGTTTTATTTACAGAAAACGAAGGTCGGGTATCTCCTTTTGCAAGGGCAGATTTTGCGGCATAATAGACCGCTTCAAAAACCCGACGGTCATTGGAAAATCGAATTTCGGTTTTGGCGGGATGTACGTTGACATCCACACTGCCGGGGGCAATTTCAACTTGCAATACGGCTCCCGGAAATTTGCCGACCATGATACTATTCTTGTAGGCTTCGTCCAAGGCCGCTGATGCGGTCGGCATACGCACATAGCGGTTGTTGACATAGAAATACTGCATATTGCGGTTCGGTCTGCCGAAAAGAGGTTTCGTAACGAATCCGCTGATGCGGATCCCGTCAAGTTCATAGGAACAAGGAGCAAGACCTTCCGCAAATTCTCTGCCGAAAAGCGCAAAAACAGCATCATACAGTTTTCCGCTTCCGGGAGTTTGAACGGTTTGTTTTCCGTCACGAATCAAACGGAAAGAAATTTCGGGATGGGACAGAGCCACTTTCGTGACCACATCCGCTACATAGTTGGCTTCGGTCGTATCCTTGCGCAAAAACTTCATTCTTGCGGGCGTGTTGCAGAACAGGTCGCGCACGATGATGGTGGTGCCGACGGGGCAACCGCTTTCTTCCTTGACCTTTTCTTCACCGCATTCGATCACGTATCTTGTACCGAATTCTTTTTCGGGCATTCTTGTGAGCATTTCCACACGGGAAACGGCGGCGACGGATGCAAGGGCTTCCCCACGGAAACCGAGCGTCATAATGGCATCCAGATCGTCTGCAACTGAAATTTTACTGGTGGCATGGCTGACAAACGCATTGGCCACGTCTTCAGGAGCGATTCCGCAACCGTCATCCGTCACACGGAGAAATACGGTGCCGCCCGAACGGATCTCCACGGTAATGCGCTTTGCGCCTGCATCAATGGAGTTTTCAAGCATTTCCTTCACAACGGAGGATGGGCGTTCAACGACTTCACCTGCCGCGATCAGCGAATATATTTCTTTTGGTAACACATTGATCTTGGGCATTGCACATCCTCCTTTGTTCGGAAATAATTAAAATAAAAGATTAACCGAGTTTTCGTTTTAACTCATACAGTTTGGTGAGTGCTTCAATGGGCGTCAGGGTGTTAATATCCAACGCGCGGATCTCCTCCAGCAAGGCATCGTTTTGGCCTGCCATAAAAGACAATTGCGTTTCCTGTTCAACAGGTTCGCTACGCAACACAGGCGTGCTTTGCAGTCCGCCCGTATCCTGCGCTTCAAGTTGTTTAAGAATTACTTTTGCGCGATTGACAACGGCTTTGGGAATACCTGCCAGCAATGCCACTTCAATACCGTAACTGCCGTCCGCAGTTCCGCGAACGATGCGGCGCAGGAAGGTAATTTCATCACCGCGTTTTTTAACACAGGTGTTGTAATTCTTGATTCCCTGCAACTCATTTTCCATTTCGGTAAGTTCGTGGTAATGGGTTGCAAAGAGTGTTTTACAGCCGATCTTCTTTCGGTCGTTTGTATATTCAAGCACGGCTCTTGCAATACTCATACCGTCAAAGGTGGAAGTGCCGCGGCCGATCTCGTCCAAAATCACAAGGCTTTTCGCCGTAGCGTCGGACAAAATGGATGCTACTTCACTCATTTCGGTCATAAACGTGGATTGTCCCGCCGCGAGGTCGTCGGAAGCACCCACGCGGGTGTACACGGCATCCACAATGCCGATTTCGGCAGAAGATGCAGGTACGAACGAACCGATCTGTGCCATAATGACAATGAGTGCAATCTGACGCATATAAGTAGATTTACCCGCCATATTCGGCCCTGTTATCAACGCACTGCGGTTTTCATTGCAATCAAGCAACGTATCATTCGGGACAAACGGAACGTCATCGAGATATTTCTCGACCACGGGATGTCTGCCTTCTTTGATAATGATGTGATCCGAAAGATCTACGATCGGTCTTGTATAACCGTTGTCGGAAGCCACTTTTGCAAAGGAACACAACACGTCGATCTGTGCAAGTGCTTCTGCGGTGTCACGAATCGCAAGTTGCGCGTCAGCCGCCTGCTGACGGACAAAACTAAACAGTTCAAATTCCAGCCTGCAAATGCGTTCGCGGGCACCGAGCACCTTGGCTTCAAGGTCTTTGAGTTCACTTGTGATAAAGCGTTCGCCGTTGACAAGCGTCTGTTTGCGGATATAATCGTCGGGCACGTTCTCTTTGAATTGATTGCTCACTTCAATGTAGTACCCAAACACACGGTTGTAACCGACTTTGAGCTTTTTAATTCCGGTGCGTTCGCGTTCGCGGTTTTCAATTTCTTCTATGTAAGTTTTTCCGCCGCTTTCGATCTTGCGCAGTTCATCAAGTTCTGCATTATAACCGTTGCGGATCATGCCGCCTTCACGCACGGAAAACGGCGGATCATCGTCAATGGCATCATCGATCAATCGCTGCAGTTCGGGCAAGGGATCAATGCGTTTTGCAAGGTCACGCAAAAGATTGCTTTTTGTATTCGCCAGATACCCTTTGAAAGCAGGTAGCTGTGCAAGCGTGACCGACAACGCACGCAACTCTTTGGCGTTTGCCGTACCGTACAGAATGCGTGTGACGATGCGTTCAAGGTCGTTGATATCGGAAAGCACATCGGTCAGAGCCATGCGCAGTGCGGTATCTTCATACAGTTCACCGACCGCATTCTGTCGCTGTGTGATCGGCCCGACACTGACAAGCGGTTGTTCCAGCCATGAACGAAGCATACGCTTACCCATGGCGGTTTTTGTTTTATCCAACACCCAAAGCAAAGAGCCTTTCTTTTCTCTGCGGCGTTCGTTTTCGGTCAGTTCCAGATTGCGCCTTGCCGCGGCATCGAGTTTCATAAACTTGTCCTGCGTATAGACTGACACGCTGACAATGCCCGACAGGTCATTGCGTTGCGTATTGTGCAGATATGCGAGTGTTTCACCCACCGCACAGACCGCACAGACTTTATTGTCAAGTCCCAACTCAGCCAAACTCGTCTTGAACTGATTCTGCGTACGCTCGGCACAGGCAGACAGATCAAATGCGCTTTCAGCGATCACCGATGCGGACACGTTCATTTTTCTGCTGATATAGGTACTGAGCGTTTTGTCTGCCGATGCCTGCTCGCTCAGCAAGATCTCCGTCGGCATAAACTTGGCAAGTTCATTGACCGCGCGTTCAGCCAATCGGTCCGCCCCTTGCAGTTCACAGGCAAACATTGCACCCGTGGAAACATCGCAGAAGCACAGTCCTGCAGCCGCCGCATTCATATAGACACAGGCCAGATAGTTATTTTTGGATTCGTCAAGCATACCGCTTTCAGTGACGGTACCGGGGGTGACGATACGCACGATATCGCGTTCGACCAACCCTTTTGCCTGTGCCGGATCTTCGGTCTGTTCACAAACGGCAACCTTGTAGCCCTTTGCGATCAGACGTCCGATATATGTATCCGCCGCATGAAACGGAACACCGCACATGGGGGCACGTTCGGGCTGACCGCATTCTCTGCCCGTGAGCACAAGTTCAAGTTCTCTGGACACCGTGATGGCATCGTCAAAGAACATTTCATAAAAATCGCCGAGGCGGTAAAAAAGGATCTCATCCTTATGCTGTTCTTTGATTTTGAAATACTGGCGCATCATCGGGGTGTATTCAGCCATTTTTGACCGCCTCCTTTCCTGTTTTCATTCTTCTTTATACGATCAGCCGCATCCGCCGCAAGTGGAGCACGAACCCGTGCAGGATCCGCCTTCGGGTGCAGGTTCGCAGGTTGCGGGATCTTCGCCGTTCACACAAAGGGAAAGGATCTGAATGATGTAGTTCATCATATCGTCCACGCTCTGACGTGCATTTTCGTAGTTGCGCATATTTTCATTGAGCATGACTTCGCCGTACAGTTTACGGAAGTCTTCATCGTAAGCGGCCAACTTTGCTTCGTCGGCATCTTCCTTCTGTGCTTCGGTCTGATAAGACAGTTGCAGAAGATTCAGTTTGCCGATGAGGGCATTGAGATTGTCGTCAGCCTCGTTTGCGGCCTTGGCTTTCATATAGTCTGCATATCTGGCATCCTGCTGAATAGCAGCACCGAGTTGTCTTGTTAATGCGATAACATCCATTTTTTTGTTCTCCGTTTCTTTTTTTTGATTTCATTTTTTATTCCACACGTTCACCGTGAAGGATCCAATTTCCCGCTTGCGTCACTCTGACAAAACAGAACGTCCCGACAAGCGATGCTTCACCCGCAAAATCAATGTTGACATTGCCTGCGGTGCGGCCGGTCAGCAGACCGTCTTTTTCCCGCGTCTGATCTTCCACCAACACGCGAAAAACTTTACCGACCATAGATGCGGTTCGTTTTGCGGCGATCTCCTCTTGTACGGCAAGCAGTTCACGCATCCAACGTGATTTTTCCTCATACGGTACGGGATCGTCCATTTCCGCCGCTTTCGTACCTTTGCGTGGTGAATAAATGAATGTGAACATGGACGTGTAATTCACTTCGCGCACAAGGGATACGGTATCGAGGAATTCCTCATACGTTTCTCCGGGGAATCCCGTAATAATGTCTGTGGTCAGAGAAATATCGGGCATCACACTTCTTGCATAGCGGATGAGTTCAAGATAATGTTCTCTTGTGTAGCGGCGGTTCATTTCCGACAGAATTCTGTTGTTTCCCGATTGCACGGGCAAATGCAGATGACGGGCACATTTTTCGCATTCCGCCATCGTATCCAAAAGTTCTTTGGTGCAATCTTTGGGATGCGAGGTCATAAAGCGAATGATAAAATCCCCTTCCAAGGCATTGAGCCTGCGAAGCAACTCGGGAAAATTGATATTCTCCTGCAGACCTTTACCGTAAGAATTGACATTCTGACCGAGTAAGGTGATCTCTTTTGCTCCGTCTGCAATGAGCTGTTTTGCTTCTTCGAGAACTGCCTGCGGGGTGCGGCTTCGCTCACGGCCTCTGACGTAAGGCACGATGCAGTAACTGCAGAAATTGTCGCATCCGTACATGACAGGCAGCCAAGCTTTGACACTGCGATCTCTGTGAACGGGCAAACCTTCAACGATCATGCCTTTCGTCTCATCTGTCTCAAACACACGTTTGCCGCTTGTGAGCACTTTATATAGCAATTCGGGCAAACGGTGAAAAGCAAAGGTGCCGAACACAAGATTGACAAAGGGGTAACTCTTTCTGATGCGATTTGCAATGTGCTCCTGCTGCATCATACAGCCGCAAAGAGCAATGATCATATGGGGCTTCTTTTCTTTCAGCGGTTTAAGTGCGCCGCAATTACCGAACACTCGGTCTTCTGCGTGCTCACGTACCGCACAGGTGTTAAACAAAACAAAGTCGGCGTCTTCCGCGCGTTCGCAAAACGCATAGCCGCAGGCCGCGAGCAAACCTTTCATACGCTCGGAGTCCGACACGTTTCCCTGGCACCCGTAGGTATGCACAAAGGCTTTGGGCGTTTCATGACCGAATCTCGCACGCAGAACGGTAGCGGTCAATTCAATATATTCTTTCTGTTTCGTAACTTCGGCCAAAGATACCGAAGATGCCTTTTGCAGTTCCAAAACAAGCCTCCGAATGAACATAAATACTCATTCATAGATTATATATTATAAACTTATAAAAGGCAAGCACTTTTTATCATTTTTCAGAAGAAATTGCCGACGGTATTTTTTTCCGTTTCAAGAAGTTGTTCAACAAGCAGAATAATTTTGTGTAGATCTGTCTCCATTTTCTGCAGTTCTTCGTCTTTGCGTGCAATTTTCAAGTCCGCAAACGCATCGTTGAGCGTTGCAAGATACTCGTGTTCAACAAAATAAGACAGTTTTGTTTTCTGTTGTTCCCAAAAGGAAATCAACCGTGCAACCGACTCTGTTGATGCGTTGTTTGTTAAAGCATCCGTCAGATCTTGCTTCAACTGTGCCAAAGTATGATTAACCGAAATATGCCCGCCGACCGCCAATAAAAAAGCGGCCGCGATGAGCGCGACAGCCACAGCAAACCGCCAGTTCAACATTGTTTTCCGTCCTTTCCGAACAACACGATGCGTCCGCTTTCATCACACGTCATCAGCAAGACCTGATCGACCGTCAGTTTCTTTTTTTTCAATTTGTCCCCAACCTGCGCTTGCGTCATTCCGCATTCCTGTAACCCCGTCTGCAGCACTTCGCCGTCAACGATGATCGTCTTGGGCACACCCGTATCAACAATACGCACCCGCAGATCTGCCGCTGACGGAACTCGATATGCAGGCTTGAGCAACACGCTCAAACTGCCGTTTGTTTCAGCAACCGCATATTCAACCTGTGAAATGTCAAAAATATCTTTCTGACGGAGTGCTTCCAGGATATCATCCATGGAATAACGCAGTTTTTTGATCTCATCATAGTTGATATTTCCGTCTTTGATGATCTCAACACTGTTCCCCTGTAAAACCGTGCGCACCTTTGAATTCTTCAAAGCAACAAAAGACAACAACAGTTCAAATCCGGTCAGCAACAGCAATGAAAGCAATGAATACAACAACGGAATATTCCTGTCCTGCATCGGCGTTGCCGCAACTTCCGAAAGCAAAATGGTTACAACCAGTTCGGCAGGTTGCAACTGCCCGATCTGTCTTTTTCCCATCAGCCGCATGACAAGAATAATGACGATAAACAAAAAAACCGTTCTGATGAATACGGTCAACATAACGTGCCTCCCCATTGTCACCCTGTGGTGACAGGTATAATCCGAACCCGCCCGAAAACGGTTCTTTTAAGTCTTTTCGGTCTTTCGCCCTATTCTCAAGTATAACCAACCGATTTTCGGAAATACCTATTTCCGGGAGTGATTTATTTTGAAACCCGAGAACACAAAGAACCCGCCAGACCGTCCCAAAGACCGGAACACAGATATCATCAGCCCGTCGGCACACACAAACAAACAGCTTCTGTTACAATTATTCGGCAACAGTTTTGACCTGATGTTCCGCGAAATCAATTGCGGAGAAATACAGTACACTGCCGCCTTTCTGGACGGGATGTGTGATCGTTTGTTTCTGTCGCAAAGCGTGATCCGTCCTCTTTCCCAACCGCTTGACTGCAAAAAAGAAGATGCGATTGACGTACTGTATGACATCCTCTATGAAGGCATTGAGCGCGCCATGGTCAGCACAATGAGTGAAGTCATACAGCATCTCATCGCAGGAAGTCTCGTTTTCTTTGCGGACGAATGTACGACCTGCGTATGCTTCAACGCACCGATCTTTGCAAGACGTGCGGTCACGGAACCGACCACGGAGCAACAGGAAAAGGGTTCACACGAAGGCTTTACGGATTTTTTTAAAGACAACGTAACACTATTACGCAGACGTCTGCGCACCGAACAATTGCACATAGAGAAACAGACGCTCGGCTCTTTGAGCAACACTTTGGTCTGCATTTGCTATCTTGCCGACAGAACAGATGAAAAACTGTTGCACGAAGTGCGCTCCAATCTGTCTGAAACCGATCTTGATATCATTCTCGGTGCGGGCAGTCTGCGTCCGTTTTTGGACAGCCGCAAGGAAGCCTTCTTTTCAAGCGTCGGCACGACCGAACGTCCCGATACGCTTGCGGCAAAACTGACGGAAGGGCGTATCGGCATCATCGTAGACGGCGTGCCGTTTGCACTGTTCATACCGCAACTGCTGATCGATCATTTTCATTCGCCCGATGATTACCTGACCAAACCGTATTATGCTTTTTTACTGCGTTGCCTGCGCATTGCCGCTTTTTTCTGCTCTACAATACTGCCCGGCCTGTTTGTTGCCGTATGCACCTATCATCCGGAAATCTTACCGACGGACATTATGTTTGACATTGCGGTTGCAATCAGCCAAACACCGTTTCCGCTGGGCGCGGAAGCACTCATCATCATTTTTATCTACGAAATCGTGCGCGAAGCAGGTCTGAGAATGCCCAAAGCCGTCGGTCATGCCGTCAGCATCGTCGGCGCATTGGTGATCGGTGATGCGGCCGTAACGGCAGGCCTTATTGCCGCACCCATGCTCATTGTGGTTGCATTGACCGCCATTTCCTCGGCGGCATTATCGGGCATTCACGCACCGATGGCTGCGCTGCGTTTTTTGTTTATTCTTGCAGGTTCGACACTCGGTTTATTCGGAATCGCGGTGCTTGCCACCGCGGTCAGCATCGGCATTTGCGGAATGCAACCGTATACAATCCCGTTTTCAAGCGGCATCAGTCCATACAAAAGAGGTGCAATGCGCGATCTTTTGGTATTAAAAAAGCGACACAAAACATCTGATTTGCAGATGAAAGATCTGCATTTTTGAGGAAGAATAAGATGAACGAAGAAAAAAAGATCAGTGGCATTCAATTTGCAAGCCTTGCTTTTATCAGCCGCATCGCCTGTGCATTCACGGGTATACCGAATCTGCGAACGAATCTGCCGACATCCGACCGCATTTCGGTGTTTTTGATCGGATTGCTGTTATCTCTGCTGCTTGCTCTGCCCGTTTTATTATTCATCGAAAAAGAAAACAATCGCGGCCTGCAAAACAGAGAAAAACCATGTCCGTCAGGCATCGGACGCATTATTCTGATATTCTATGCGGCATTTTTTGTCGGGGCGGGCATACTTGCCGTTTCCCGACTCGGCGTTTTCGCTTCGGGAATACTGTTGCAGAAAAACAACTTACACCTGTTTACGGCAATTCTCATCATTGCAGGTGCATTCTGCGCGGAAAGAGGTCTTGAACCGACGGCAAGAGTAAGCGTTCTGCTCAGTGCTGCCGTACTCGGCGGCCTGCTTTTTACAGGTTTGTGCGACGTCGGAAAAATGAAGCTTGAAAATCTGTCGCAACCTTTTGCAGGCAATATACCGATCATTGTACGCGAAGCCTTTTTTGAAGCCTGCATGAATGTGGAATTACCCGTTCTTATGTTGTTGGCGCCGCAGATCAAAATCAAAAAAAAGACACATCTTCTGCTTTGGCTGCCGCTGTGTTTTGTGTGTATTTCTGCCGCATTTGCCGTTGCAGCGGCCGTTGCGGGGCACTACGCAGACTTACAGGTTTTTCCGCTGCATTCACTTGCCGTGATCGCAAAAACAGCCCTGTTTGAACGCATAGATGACTTGCTTGCAAGTCTGTGGGTTTCCTGCACTGTGCTGAAAACGGGCATACTCTTATATACCGCGTACGTTGCCGCACGCACGGCTGTTCCGGCGTGCAAAAAACGATGTTTTTTTATCCTCACGGGCGCATTGGTTTTCGGAGGTTATCTGCTGTTGACAGCCAACATTCAATTCTTCGCAAATGTTTTGCAAAGTGCCGCCGTTCCGGTCTTATTTTTATTTGCAACGGTGTTCATTCCGTTGTTTACCTGTCTGAAAAACGGACGCAAAGAACACAAAGAGGTGGCAAAACAATGAAAATCCTTGCAATTTTTTTGTGTTTTCTCCTCACCTTTACGGGGTGTTCCGCAACAGTGGGCACGCAGTTGAGCAATCGACTCATCATAGAGGCTATCGGAATCGATGCACAGGAAGACGGCTTTCTTGTGAGCGTGCTTGCATTGCACACACAGCAATCCAACGCCGCCAACGCGACCGAGACACAGGACAGTATCGGACAAGTATTCAGCGCAAAGGGGAAAAGCCTTTCGGAAGCATTTGCGCAGATCGATCTTGTTTCGGGACTTGTGCCGCTGTATTCACAGACACGTGTGCTGATTTTCGGCAAAGAGATCGCAGAAAACGAACCCATGCAGGCACTTGATTTTTTCATACGAAACTATACTTTAAGGGAATCCATTCTGCTCGCCGTGGCCGACGCAAAGGCTTCGGAGATCATAGAAACCGAGCTTGAAAAAAACACGCTCGTTTCAAAAAACGTGCAGGATATTCTGGAATCGGGGAAAAACAACGGATTGACCGTTGCGGTTGAATTGTACCAGTTTGTCAACCGCTTTCTGGATGAGACGGATGCGGCATATCTGCCCGTTATAAAAACACAGGAAAATCAAAGCGGTAAAAAGGAGATCACCCATGCAGGCATTGCCTTGTTTGCACAAAAAAATCTGACGGCTGTCATAGATAAGGATGCCGCAAAAGGATTGCTGTGGACGGCAGGCTTGATTGACAACGATCTGCTCAGCATACCCTTCAAAGGCAGGACGCTGTCGGTTGCAGTGAAGGATTGCAAAAGCAAAATCCGCCTGCACAAAGGAGACATTCCGACCTTTTCAGCAGAAATTCAATTTTCATGCGATCTGATCGAATATAACACCGATGATACACTGTTATTCAATCTGCAGGAACTCGAGGACGTAAACCGTGAATTACAGAAACAGGTGCAAAAAATCACTGAAGAATTCATCAGAACCGCAATACGCGAAAACGGTTGCGACTGTCTGTCGTTGCTGAAAAAACTGAGAAACGGTCAGCCCGCTTATTACGCACAAATCAAAGACAAGCAAACGGATTATCTGAAAGATGCCGTTATTACGGTGCAAATTTCTTCCGAAATATTAAAAACAGGTCGGGAAGTTGTGAAACCAAACTAATCGGCAAACTTTTTGTTTGTTTTTTCCAAAAAGAACTTGATTCAGACGCATTGTTTTGTTATAATAGATATGAAAATGATAACAGAAAGGCGTTGATTCAATATGGATTTGTCCTCCTTGAAACCGATTTTTGAATTCCTCGTATCTTTGTTTTCGCTGTTGTATGAAGCACTCGGCAGTGAAATTATAGGATTTGATGTCAGCGGTCTGTTGGGTGATTTGAACCTCGGAGATCTCGGCATCGAACTGTAAGACAAAAAATGAAGTGCTGCACATTTGCGTGCGGCACTTTTTCTTTTTAATATTGCCGGAAAGGACGGATTTGTATGAAAAAACTCCCT
>JAFQKN010000101.1 GCA_017396895.1 Clostridia bacterium | reverse complement strand
TTTGTCTTTGATGACAGATACGCCTGATTGTGCGAGCAGATCAACCAGACCGTTTTCCGTTGCGGTCGCGTCCATGATCTTTTGGTTGATGATATCTTCCCGAAGCAAAAACGCAACATCTTCCGTTGTAAGTTTATTCATCAGTACCTTTCCCAAGGCGATGATGGCGGCATTTTTGCCGATCTCTTTGTAGAACTGCGTCTGATAGTTCCACAATTGCTTTGCCGAATAAAAACTTTCCGTGTCTGCCATTACCGTTTCTGCGAGTATACGGCCTGCCTGCATGGCATAGCCGACGCCCGAACCTTTGACCGAATAGGTCATAAAAGCACTGTCACCGATGGCGGCATAGCCGTCTGCCACCAAAACCGACAGCGGTTGGCGTACGGGGATATCCACCACGTGACCGCCGCGAAGCAAGGTGTCGCCCAATTGCGGATTTTCCGCCATCATTTTTTGTGTGGCGATCACGGTATCGGCATCGGAGTATTCGTCAAAGCGACCGATCAGAACATCGGTGTCTTCTTCATTGGTGATCAGCCATTGTAAACCGACCGTGCCGTTCACAAATACGTACACTTTGTACGGTTCCGTCGGCGGACAGTTGGGTATTTTGTTGTAAAATGCGCGATAAGTGTGTAAAATATCGAACGGTTTGACGTTTTGTTCAATGTGCAGTTTGTCGGGCAGATTCATGCGCAGGGGAGAATGCACTCCGCAGGCATCGATCACAAGATCGGCATAGAATGTGCCTTTGTCCGTTTGCACACCGCAAACTCTGCCGCCGAGAAGGACGGGTTTTTCTATTTTTGTATTGAAAATGAAATTGGCACCCGCATCCATAGCCAACTGCACAAGATGTTGACAAAGAATTTTGCGTTCGATCATCACGGTATAACCGTCTTCGGGAACGACCTGCGAAATGTTCGGCGTGATGCCGTCTCCCACGCAGAGTGTGATCGGGGTACGTTTGACGACATAATCCTGCGGCACGGGAATGTCGGCGGCTTCAAAGCATTGAAGATTCACCGAATCGGGTTGATCCCATCCCATGTTATAGCGGGAGTTCATTTCCAACACCGTAACGTCTGCGCCTTTTTTTGCAAGGTGATAAGCTGCGGCAAGACCGCCGTGACCGCCGCCTGCGATCAGTATTTTACCGTTCATTCGCTTTTTCTCCTGTCTGTTTTTGTAATGGGAAGGATCACCGTAAACAAGGAACCTTGGTTCGGTGCGCTAACGACATGAATACTGCCGTCCAACAGTTGCAGAATTTTCTTTACAAGAGCCAGACCCAGGCCGTTGCCTGCGGTCGTGTGGGACACATCCCCCTGATAAAACTTATCAAAAATATGTTCTTTGACTTCCGCTGTCATGCCGATCCCCGTGTCCTTGACGCTGACACGGATCTCAGTTTCATACTGTTTGGCCGTTACGCAAATACTGCCGTGTGCAGGGGTGAATTTGATCGCATTGCCGAACAGATTGTTCCAGACGTGCGCCAAAAGATCTTCATTGCTGACAAAAAGAATTTCATCCAGATCCATGTCGATCTCGATCTCTTTACTGCTCCATGAATCTTCAAACAAAAGCATACATCTGCGCAGTTGTTCATCAAGGCTGAATTGTGTCTGTTCGGGGATGATCTGCTGTTTTTCAAGGCGTGTCAACAGCAGAATTTCATCGGAAAGATCGGCAAGTCTTGCAGATTCTTCGTATATGATCTTCAGAAACTCGTTGCGTTGTTCTTCGCTGACTTCACCGGCATATAACTGTTTTGCCATGCCTTTGATGGAGGCAATGGGGGTTTTGAATTCATGTGAAAAATTGGAAATAAAATCTTTGCGCAACAGTTCGGTGTTGCGCAATTCTGCTGTCATGGCATTGAAACTGTCTTCCAATTGCGCAATGGTCAGGTTTTTGCCGAACTGTCTGCTGATGGGCTTGACTTTCGCCGTATAATCACCGTTTTTGACCTTTTCCATGGCTTTTCGCAAATTGTCAACCGGTTGTAAAAAGAAGCGGGAAAGCAAAATTGCGCCGACGGAACCGATGACTGTACTTGCAACAAACAAAAGCGCGATCAGAATGATGGATGTCAGACGCCATACTCTGAAAAAACCGTTTTGCAACAGCAGAACGAACGTTACGCCCGTTACTATGTTTGCCGCAAGAAAGCAAACGAATACACCGATGGACAGTTTTGTGCTCAGTTTTCGGTTTTCGTTGTTCATTTTGTATCCTCACACAGAACGGCTTTGTAACCCAGACCGCGGACGGTTATGATCTTGAAATCGGGGTTGTCACCGAATTTTTCGCGCAGGCGGTTGATGTGCACGTCCACGGTGCGTTCTTCGCTGTCGGTATCCATGCTCCATATTTCATCCATCAACTGTGTGCGTGTGAACGTCTTGTTGGGATAGGAGAGGAGTTTATAAAGAACCAAAAACTCTTTGCGCGGCAGAACGGATTCGTTGGTCCCCACCGTGACCGAAAAGGAATCGTACAGCAGTTTTGTGTTGCCGATCTGCAACGCCTTGTCAGCGGATATGCGTGCTCTGCGCAACAGTGCTTTGATGCGAAGCAGCATTTCCTGTTCGTCCACGGGTTTGACCATGTAATCGTCCGTACCTGCCAAAAACCCCGTACGCTTGTCTTCGGGGGTATCTTTTGCCGAGATCATCAGAATGGGAATATTGATGTCGGCATCACGCAGTTCTTTTGCAAAGGTAAACCCGTCCATGTTCGGCATCATCACATCCAGCACAATGAGATCCACGTGCTGTTTTTCGAGAATATCCAAAGCCTGCAGGCCGTCTTCGGCAAGGATCGGCGTATAGTGCTCTTTTCTTAATATGAAATCGTAGAGTTTGCGTGCGTTCGGATTGTCTTCCACCACAAGAATATTGATCATAATAAATCACCTCTGTTGACCAATGATAAAACAAATACTTAAATAACAGATTAAACTTTATTGGAAATTATACCATAAAAAAACAAAAAAGAAAAGTGTTAAGAAAAAAATGTATTAAAAGTTGACTTGCAATATTTTTTTTGGTATAGTATGGATATCATATTTGTCTTAACAGACATACGGGAGGGTATTATGAGAAAGAATCAAAATCAAAAAGTTTTCGCGCTCATGGTCGTTTTTACATTGCTGAGTGTGCTTTTTGCTTTCCCCGTCGG
Organism: Clostridia bacterium; assembly: GCA_017396895.1. Taxonomy (GTDB): domain Bacteria; phylum Bacillota; class Clostridia; order Oscillospirales; family Acutalibacteraceae; genus RUG806. Next base: position 1,078 of record JAFQKN010000101.1, on the reverse strand, counting down.
CGCACAGGAAGTGCCGTCGGAAGGTGAAGTTGTGTATGATGCAGTGCTGTACGGTGCGGTTGATGAGGCTGTTGCAGACACCGAAGCCGTTGCTGATGACGGTGCCGCGCTGATAAGCGAAAATGAAGACACCGCCGCAGGCGACGAAGTGGCTGTGGAAGAAGAAGTGTTCAAAGGCAACACCATTGGCCGTTGGTTGGACGCTACGTTCCCCAAACTCGACTATGCCGTGTTCACCTTTGTCACAAAACTGCACAGCGAAGTGATGAATGTGGTTGTCAGCACACTGACGCATCTGGGTGACAGCGAAGTTGCCATTCCCTTGCTCATTGCCTGTGTTATCATGTGCTTCTTCAAGAAAACCCGCCGTGTGGGTATTACCGTTGCATTTGCCATTGTTCTGGGAACGCTGTTCACAAACGTCATTCTCAAAAATGTTTGCGGCCGTGTACGTCCTTATGTTACTTTGGCTGACAATCCCGAGTTCATGGGCTGGTATCAGTTTGCAGGTGCGCACGTTGAAAGTGACAACTCGTTCCCCAGCGGACACACCACCTGCGCATTTGAAATGGGTGTTGCATTGTTCCTGAGTATGCGCAAGAAGAAGATCGCGTGGATCTTCCCGACACTTGCCGCAATCGTAGGATTTACAAGACTTTACCTGTGCGTGCACTACTTTACGGACGTTGTTGCAGGCGTGATCGTCGGCACGTTCGCCGCGTTCCTTGCTTTCTTCATCATGAAGGCCATCACCAATGCCATCGAAAACAAACCTGCACTGCGTGACTTTGATCTTGCCGAAAAACTGACCAAGAAAAAGGCATAAGTTATTTTATGAATCAACAAAACAGGCATCCGCGGACAAAATGCGGATGCCTGTCTTTTTTTAGGTTCTTCACGGAAAGTTGGGGGATGCTGCAATTAAATTATGATTTAGCGAACTGTTCGCACCAAGCAGCCAATCATGGGGACGGCTTCTGTGATTGCCGAAACAGATACACAAACGGCAATCGCATGAACTGTCCCCTGATTTGCGGACTGAAAACAAATGAAAAAACTTCTCTTTTTCATTTCTAAT
>JAFQKN010000008.1 GCA_017396895.1 Clostridia bacterium | reverse complement strand
GAGCATACATTCAGGAGACCATTTCGCGCGGTAAAATTGAAATGTCCCTTGTGATTGATTCTCTGGGCGAAAAGGATGTTATCGTAGAAATCAATCATTCCCTTGCAAAGGGTTATTTTGAAGCCTGTCAGGAACTTTCCCGTACATACGGATTAAAAATCGACGATTCCGTATCCGTTCTTACTTCCCATACGGACATTTTTTCCGTTCGCAAGGCTCCTGCGGATGAAGAGGCGGTCTGGGAAGCAGTAAAAACTGTTCTGGAAAAAGCCGTTGCGGCATTCATTGAAATGCGTGCGTGTGAAGGCGAACGCCTTAAAAACGATATTCTCGGCAGAGGCGAAAGAATTCTTGAACTGGTTTCATTTGTTGAATCACGTTCTCCGCAGACAGTGCGTGAATATCATGAAAAAATGATCGCAAGAATGCGTGATCTTTTGCAAGATGCAAAAGTGGACGAGCAACGCCTTCTGACAGAAGCGGCCGTGTTTGCCGATAAGGTCGCCGTAGATGAAGAAACCGTCCGCCTGCGCAGTCATATTGCGCAACTCGGTGAAATTTTTAAGAGCACAGAACCGATCGGAAGAAAACTGGACTTCCTTGTGCAGGAAATTAACCGAGAAGCCAATACCATCGGTTCTAAAGCGCAAGATGTGGATATTGCAAAAGCTGTCATTGAAATCAAAGCAGAAGTAGAAAAAATCAGAGAGCAAATTCAGAATATTGAATAAGACGGGTGGCATATGAATCTTATCGGAGTTGGTTTTGATAATGCCGTGAATGCCGACCGTATCGTGGCAATCGCATCACCTGAAAGCGCACCGATCAAACGATTGATTCAGTGTGCAAAGGACGACGGAAGGCTTCTTGATCTAACGCAGGGCAGAAAAACGGCATCCGTTATTATAACGGATTGTGATTACGTTGTTTTGTCATATTTAACAAGTGATCGTATCATTGAAAAAGAATAATTCGGGAGATACCATGGAGAACCAAAAAAAAGGCTGTTTATATATCATTTCCGGACCTTCCGGCTGCGGAAAAAATACGGTATTTGACGCGCTTGCCGCAAAAGATCCTCACATCGGCCAAACCGTTTCGACAACAACACGCAAACCGCGTGACGGCGAACGTGACGGTGTGGATTATTATTTTATTTCCGAATCGGAGTTTCTGCAGAAGATAGATAACAATGAATTTTTAGAGCACGTTTGCTATGCAAATAATTACTACGGAACTCTTCGTTCTGAAATTGACAGGGTGCTCAATGAATATGAAAAAGCGGCATTGGTAATTGAAATCAACGGTGCTTTGAATATCAAAAAACTGTATCCGTCGGCGGTTTCGGTTTTTTTGATGCCTCCTTCTTTGGAAACACTCCGTGAGCGCATTGCCTGTCGCGGCGGTATGTCAGATGAGGATTTGGAGCGCAGAATGCAAACGGCATTGCAAGAGATGGAACAGCGGTATTTATACGATTATATCGTTGTAAATGATATACTTGAAAAAACCGTAGAAGATGTGTATAATATAATAAATAAATAAAGGAAGTATTTGGAATGATTAACGTAGACCTTAAAACACTGTTGAAAGATGGCATCAGCCGTTATTCTTTGGTTGTTGCTACTGCCAAACGTGCAAGAGAAATTACGGATGCCGCCCTTGAATCAAAGGAAATCCTTGTGGAAAAGCCTGTCACGCTTGCCGTGCAGGATATCCAGGAGGGTAAATGTGTCATCGTTGAATCCGGCGATGCGGCTCTTTGATTTTTGATTTGGACCGTGCCTGTATTGCCAAGGTGGGTGTTGAAAACAGCACCTACGGCTTTGACCGATTGTTTTCTTACAGAATCCCTGATGCTCTGACGGACACTGTTCTGCCGGGGTGTCGGGTTTTTGTGCCTTTCGGAAAAGGCAATGTTAAAAGACAGGCATTTGTTTTTGAGGTCAACCGCGATGCTGCGGCCGACAATGAAAAACTTAAGGATATTTGCGAAGTGCTTGATGATGCGCCTGTTCTGAGCGATGAGTTGATACAGGTCGCACATATGTTGGTTTCTCAAACATTCTGCACATATTTTGATGCAGTCAGAGCATTGTTGCCCAAAGGTCTTTCCATGACAACCGTACGGAGTTACCGTATTACCGATCTCGGACGTGAAACGGATTTTTCCGCTTGTTCGGAAGACGAACGCCTCGTGTTGTCCGTATTATGCAAACGCAATGATTTTGTACCCGAAAAGAATTTGCAGAAATTGCTTCAGATGAAGCAAGCACAACCGTTGTTTCAATCGTTGCTGCGCCGTGGATGGATCGAAGAAAACAGAGCCGTTATTGCCGGAAGCGGAGAAAAGAACATTTCGTTGGTTCGGCTTACGGACACACAGGCACAGGCGGATGATTTTGAATTAACCGCACGACAGACAACTGTTTTTGAATTGCTAAAAGATGTCGGTGTGGCATCGGTGAAGGAACTGTGTTATTATACAGGTTGTTCTTCGGCGGTTGTCAGTGCGTTGATCAACAAAGGTGCAGCAGAGTTTTTTACCGTAACGGTTGACCGAAGCCCCGGAAAAGACTTTACAGAAGATCGCGCTTATGTACAAAACCTTCAATTGAGCGAATGTCAGTTTGCGGCTTACAACACACTGGTTAATGCTTATGAAAAACAGGACGGAAAAACAGCGTTGCTGTTCGGTGTCACCGGAAGCGGAAAAACAGGCGTGTATCTGAAGGTGATCGAACGTGTCATTGAGGACGGCAAAAACTGCATTGTAATGGTGCCTGAAATTTCTCTGACGCCACAGACCGTTGCCGTGTTTTCGGCTCATTTCGGTTCAAAAGTGGCAGTTTTGCATAGCAGTTTGTCGGTCGGTGAGCGTTATGACGAATGGCAAAGGATCCGACGCGGTGAGGTACGTATTGTTGTCGGTACGCGCAGTGCAGTATTTGCACCGCTTGAGAATATCGGACTCATCGTAATGGATGAAGAACAGGAACATACATATAAGTCAGAAATGACGCCGCGGTATCATGCCCGCGATATTGCTAAATTTCGCTGTAACTATAATAAAGCATTGCTTTTACTCGCATCTGCCACGCCGTCAATTGAGAGTTATGCGCGGGCATTGAAAGGTCAATATATTTTGTGTGAACTTCCCGGTCGATACGGAACTGCAAAATTGCCGACGGTGAAAACCGTTGATATGAGCGATAAAACATTGCGTGATCCTTTTTTTTCAATCTCTAAACCCTTGGCGGCGGAAATTGAGAAGAATCTCGAAAGCAAACAGCAGACGATGTTGCT
>JAFQKN010000100.1 GCA_017396895.1 Clostridia bacterium | reverse complement strand
TTAAATCAAAAGTTAGCAAAACACCTTGTCTGGAGCAACAATAAAACAATGCGGACATTAGGAAGAAAAAGCCCTATTCAGCTTCTCAACGAGAAGCTGTCGGCGTGACCGGCGATTTTTGGAAGCCATTTACGTTACGCTACGCTCCACTCCAAAGGCTTCCAAAAATCATTGTACTATACTTTGACTTTATTTTTTACATAAAATGGGTCACATCTATTTACAACGCAGATAATTTGCTTGAAAAGGAAAGAATATTGCTTTATAATAAAAGATAATTATGTTTTGCAGAAGGAGAGATCAGAATGCTTGCATCGCTTTTGCATCACGTTGATGCTGAATATCAACAGAATCTGCCGATTATTTTCTGGGTGCTGAACGCATCTTTCTTTGTCCTGTTGGTGCCTGTTCTGGTATGGATCGGAAAAAGTATTTATTTTCACAAGGCAAAGAACAGCAGAAAACCGATTACGAACAAAATGTTGCTCCTTACATCGGTCTGCCTTGTTTTGAGCGTTGCTTGCCTGCGGTATTGCACGTTTCTGTATAAAAGTGAAGCCAATGAAAACGTCTTTGAACTGATTGTCAACAGCCTTTTGCAGGGTTTGCGCGGCTTGGCGGTGGATGAGGAGTATGTTGAGGTGCTTGATACGGGGAAAACGATGATCGACACATACTTCCCGCAATCCGAATATGCGAAAACGGCGTTCAGTATCATGTATAACATGACGAACATTCTGACGCCTGTTTTCGGCGGTGCGTTCTTGTTCAATGCGATCATCAAATTCCTACCCAGACTGAAACTGAGCTTTTCGTTCTACAGAAAACAGTATTATTTCAGCGAACTCAATGACCGTTCTCTGGCGCTTGCAACCAGCATTGCCGATCAGAAAATCATATGGTATAAGCGTTGGTACAAAAAGCCGCTGTTGGTTTTCACCGATACCTATGTTGACGAGGACAGCGAAAAGAGCAACGAGCTGTATCAGGCCGCAAAACGCATCGGTGCGATCTGCATCAGTGACGATATCGTGCACTTCCATGTGCCGTCCTGCCGCGAAAAATGGTTTTTCCTGATGGATGAAAACGAGATCGACAACATCCATGCCCTTGCCGCCTTTGCCGCTGAGGCAAAACCTGCACACATCCGTTCTTCACAGGTATTCGTGTTCTATCAGAACGATGCTTACGCACTGACCGAAAAAAGAATTCTCGACAGTCTGGATGATGCCGTTCGTCGGAAATATAAAAAAAGCATCAACCGCAAAGCCGATAAGCAATATAAAACATGGCTGTTTTCACGTGAAGAGGAGCTGCGGGAGCGTGCGTACAATAAGCTGCACGGTGACGATGCCGTAAAGAAGAAAATCGAAAACGACGAGCTTGCAAGCTTGAAAAAATGGGTGAATGCGCCCGAAAATAAAAAAGAATATGCAAAATGGTACGAAGAAAAATATAAAATGCGACCCACTGTCGCAGAGAACGGGCAGGATGCATTTGAAAAAGAATGCGGACGAATGGTCGAGTGGCTACGACAAGACTCCAATAAAGAAGCTTTTACCGCGTGGTGTATAAAAAAAGAGGATGAGCTGAGAGAAGATAAGAAAAAGGATATCCTCAAAAATGCCGTGATACCCTATGCCCCTGTCATTACCCGTGTGCGTGATTATGAAAACCTGATTTTCCTGCTGCTACGTGATGTTCCGCTGTTTGCACCGCTTCTTCTGGATGAGATTGCAGCTGCGAAGGAAAAGGAAGAGCAGGCCAAAAAGCAGGCACAGGAGACTGCAGAGCAAAACACGCAGGAAAAAGAAGCTTCACCTTCCGCTATGGAAGCCGAGCAAGCTGAACTGACCGTGGCGGCAGACCAACAGAAGGTGTCGCAATTGAATGTGACCATTCTCGGCAGCGGTCAGATTGGTATGCAGATGCTTTTGTCCTCCTCCTGGTGCGGTCAGATCTACGGACATTCGTTGGGGCTGAACATGGTTTCCGAAGAAGACGATTTCGATGTTCTGCAGCGTATTCAGCAGCTCAGTCCCGAATTCATGCAGAGCACGGTTAAAAATACACCCTTGCTGCGAATATTTGCAGCCGGACGGGATGAAGAATACAACGAGCCGTATTTTACCTTCCGCTATGCAAAGGCAGATCTTGACAAGCGTGACTTTGCAGGCATTGACTGTGTGGCTGCTGGGGACAGTGAAGACACGCACAATATGCTCGATTCAGACTATTATGTGGTTGCCCTCGGTTCGGATGAGCAGAATATTTCCACCGCCGAGCTGCTTGCAAGAAGTATTGCCGTACGCAAGCGGAAAACAGGAAACGAAAAAAATGTTGTGATCGTTATGATGGTGTTTGATCCCAAGATCTGCGACCTGTTTAAGAATGCTACGGAAAAGGACGAATTCAGCAAAGAAAAAATTCATATTTACCCCTTCGGCAGTCTGGAATTCATTTATTCGATCGAAAACATTACGCTTGTGCGAGACAATCCCAGTGGCGTTGCGATGAACAGCCTGTATTCCGGAATATTTGCCGAGCAGACAAGACACCTCAGCGAGGACCGTTCAAGGCAGAAAAAGGTGTACGATGCGTGGTCAAGCCTTGCACGGGCATTCCACCTGAACTACCGTGTGTATTCCGCACATCGCTTTTTGCAGGAGTGTGAAGAGTACAGCACCCTGCCGCCGCTGCTGACCGATGTGGATATTACAACCGAGACATACTCCGCATACAACCGTTTGGTAATAAAAAAACAAAAGTTGCCGCCGCAGGCAACCGCATTTGAAAAGTTATTCATTATGCGTCTTTCCGAGAAAAAAATCAAGCGTTGGAAGAAGCTCAAGGCGGAGCTGAAAAGCGACAAGAACAAGCTGCGCATGCTTCGTTTTGTACGTACGCATGTGCCTGCGGAAAAGCAGGAGCCGATGGTACTTCGCATAAAGGAACGCTTCAGGAAAGAGAAGAATGAAAAGGATAATCCCGACTATATCAGCGGTCTGGGCAATTATCTGACCTGGCTGGAGCATCGCCGCTGGAATGCGTATGTGCGATCGATCGGCTTTATCTGCAACGAGAATCCGGGCAAGAAGGAAATGGCTCTCAAGCTTCACAACTGCCTTGTGGAATGTGCACATGAGCCCTATTGTGTGCAGGGAACATCGTCTGCGTGTGCGGATTGCCGCTTCAGAACCGGCTGCACAGGACTGAACCCTGTAGGAGATGACGGAAAGGTGATCCCCGTACCGGATCGTCTTGATGTGGTGTCTGCTACATGCAAGTGGAACTATAAGGTCTATGACCGCCCGGATGACATGGAGAGTGATCTTGAAAAGAACATTGCCGCTGTCAATAAGATCCTGAACAGGAAAAAAACATGATACCCGTTGTTTTTCAAATCATCGGAATAAGGAGAATAAAAAATGGATTCATTTGCTCAAAGATTTCATATTGATGCCACACCCGTTGCTGCGCAGTCGCAGTGCGTGATCCGCGGCAACACAAGACTGACCGTGCTCACTCCGTCTATGCTGCGTGTGGAAGTGCAAGCGGACGGCAAATTCTGCGACAGTGCGACACAGAGTGTGTGGCACCGCGATTTTTGCAATCCGACCTTCATAGTGATCGAAGTTGCCGATACATTGCAGATCCGCACCGAGAAGGTCACGTTCGTTTATTCGCTTTCCAAACAAAAAATGCTGTCCGTTCTGCTTCCCGGCGGCAAGCGTGTGACGGACTATAAATCGGGCAACCTCAAAGGCACCTGCCGCACACTCGATATTACGGCGGGCATCATTACCTTGGGTGACGGTGTTTGCTCCAAAAACGGTGTGGCGGTGCTTGACGACAGCACCACCCTTGCCATGCAACCGGACGGCACCATTCTGCCGCGTGAACACAAAGAAAGCGACCTGTACTTCTTTGCCTACGGCAGAGATTACATCGGTGCCACCACCGATCTTTACAAACTCACGGGCAAAGTGCCGCTTATTCCCCGTTATGCGCTTTCCAACTGGTGGAGCCGTTACAAAGCCTATTCGCAGGACGAATATCTGACGCTCATGGATCGCTTCAAGGAGGAAGAAATTCCCGTCAGTGTTGCAACGGTCGATATGGATTGGCATTGGGTGAACATCCGCAAAAAATTCGGAAAAGACAGCCATAAGCCGGGGTTCCACCGCAATTTTATGGAATACGTGTACGACGTGTGGTCAACGGGCTGGACGGGATACAGTTTCAACACCGAACTCTTTCCCGATCCCGATGCATTCCTCAAAAAACTCAAGGATGACGGCTACCGCGTGACATTCAATATCCATCCGTCCATGGGTGTGCGTTGGTTTGAGGACGATTATGAAAAAATGGCGACCGCCATGGATATCGATCCCAAGAGCAAAAAAGCGGTTGCCTTTGATATCACGAACAAGCGTTTCATTGAAAACTATTTTGATATTCTGCATCACCCGATGGAGAAAAAGGGCGTCGATTTCTGGTGGATCGACTGGCAACAAGGCAAACACACAGCCGTACCGGGACTCGATCCGCTGTGGGCACTCAATCACTATCATTTTCTCGACAATGCCAAACACGGCAACCGTCCGCTGATCCTGTCGCGTTTCTGCGGCGCGGGCAGTCAGCGGTATCCCCTCGGCTTCAGCGGCGACACCACACAGACGTGGAAAAGCCTTGCCTCCCAGCCGGGCTTTACCGCCACCGCATCCAACATTGCCTATCCGTGGTGGAGCCACGATATCGGCGGTCACTGCATGGGCAAAAAGGACGATGAACTGTATGTCCGCTGGGTGCAGTTGGGTGTATTCAGCCCCATCATGCGTCTGCATTCCACCAACAACGAATTTGCGGGCAAAGAGCCGTGGAACTACAGCGCACCTGCCGCCAAGGCCGCGACGGATGCACTGCGTCTGCGCCACAAACTGCTTCCGTATATCTACACCATGAATTACCGCACGCACAACGATTGCCGTGCCATCTGCGAGCCGATGTACTATGTATATCCCGACGAGGAGAACGCCTACAAGTGCAAAAATGAATTCTTCTTCGGCACCGAACTTATCGTTGCCCCCATTACCGAGCACACCGCACAAAGCACCAACCTTGCCGGCGTGAACGTATGGATCCCGCAGGGCAGATACACCGATATCTTCACCGACCGCATCTACAGCGGCAACCGTTTTGTGAAGATGTACCGCGACATTGCGAATATTCCCGTGCTTGCAAAAGCGGGGGCGATCATCCCCATGAGCACAAACGAACGCAAAAACGATTGCACCAATCCCGAAAGCATGGACGTGCTCATTTATCGCGGCAACAACACTTTCCACCTGTATGAAGACGACGGCGAAACCCTTGCATACAGGGACGGCGCATTCTTCAAGACCGCATTCACCGTTTGTGAGGACGGCGACAAAGTGACCTTCGTTGCCGAAAAAGCAGAGGGCGACAGCAGTGTGGTCCCCGCAAGCAGAACGTACAACTTCATGTTCAAAGACGTGGTCAGTGCCGATGTGATCGTCACCGTGGACGGCAAGCGTGCAAAAATGCAGATCGGCAAAGCAGGCAAAGGCATCTGTGTGACGGTCACGGCAAAGCCCGAAGCCAAGGTCAAGGTGATGCTCGGCAATTGCGTGTATCTTACCAACGAAAACGAAAAAGACCTGCTCGTGCGCACCGTTTCCAAGTTCCAGATGTCCACCGATCGCAAGGGCATGATCTTCAACGGTTTCGTCAACGGCAAAAAGAAAATGCCGAACGTCGGTGCAGATTTCGCAGGTCCCATTGAGGAGATCAAAAACCTGCACAGATAAGGTTTTGCAGGCAGAGTCGATCATTTTATCCGACAAACGCATTTATGCGTACAAATAATAAAAAACGGTTCTTCACGGAAAGTTGGGGGATCGGAAAAAAGATAAATTATGATTTATTGGCATAAATCATAATAATGATATACGCACCTTTGGGTGCGTATGATATCACACAAAGTGTGATGATATACACTTCGTGCATGATATATTTGTTGCACAAATATGTCGGATGCTGTCGCTGTTTCGCTTCGCTCTAAAAAACTTCTATAATCGGAGCGTAGCGACCCTTCATATTTGCCTTGGCAAATATATCATTCATCATATCGCAGATATATCATATCCGCAACGCGGATATATCATTGTCGAAAGCATTTCGATAAATCATAATTGAATTGCAGCATCCCACAACTTTCCGTGAAGAACCTAAAAAACTTTTTCATGAAGCCGCTTTTTAATAATAAAAACAGATATATTCAAAGGCGGGCTCACATAGGGATTTATACGCCAAAAAAAGGATATTCCCCGTAATACTGCGTCAAAAAGGCCACGGCTGATGCCGTGGCCTTTTTCCTTGGTCTTTCAGAAAATCTTACCTTTTTTGGTGCGTTGCAGTTTTGAATATATCTGTTTTTTTGTCATACACACACGGGGGTTTCGGTTTCTTCGCTCTGCGGCTGATTTGACAGTTGCACGCTTTTTTGCAGGGCTTCTCTTTTCTTGTTTTGGTGTGCGGTTTTCACCCACAGCAGAGCCGCCGCGGGAACGGAACTTACCAGAGCCATAATCATGTCCAGCATCGTGTCGAAAACAGGCAACTGATCCTGCGTGGCGGGATCACCGAAGATCTTGAATATCAGTTTTTCTCCCTCGGAAAAAACGGGTATGTAGGCTTGCAAATTGCCGCCGCCGATATAATCGACCGTAAATTCAAAAATTTCCCAAAGAATAATTACGAAACAGTTCATTCCGAATCCGATCACGGAAGCGATGAAGCCGGATACGGGTTTGTCGGTCAACTGCATACTCATTACGATCTCATAGCAGGCAAACACCAGTAAAAAGCCGGTCACGATGTGCAAAAGCGTGTCAAATCCGGGTTTTGCACACAGGTCGTGGTAATGACCGAAATACGAACAGAAGAATGCGCAGGCTGTGGCATATTTTTGCGCAGAATAGGGTATGCGTCCGAGGAAGATCTGCTTTGGGAAGATGATACGAAACAGAGAAGCCGCAAATGTGACCAGCGTTGTTACGCAGATCTGCACGAACAGAATGCTGTCTTTTTCTCCCGCTTTGCACATTCCGTAGATCTGTACGCTTGCGTGGATCATCAAAATGCGTATGATCCACCAGATAATATACTCAACCCAAGATACGCTTTTGCGCAGTTCATTCCATTCATTTTTTGGCAGATTTTTATAATATGTAAGAATTTTTGACAAATTAAACACCTCTTTTTTGCTGTTATGAGTATACGCTTGCAGATTGCCGAAATCAACAGAATTTGTAAAAATTAAGAAAAACACAGAATTTACTATTTCTATTTTTATTGGAATATGTTATAATTTATTATTATTTGATTACCCTTTTTCGGAGGAATGCCGCTATGTCTGCCAATGCGGAAAAAATACTGGTCGTGGATGACAGCAGTGATATCCGAGAGGTCATCGGAGTGATGCTCACAAGCGAGGGCTACCGTGTTACCGCGGTGGCTGACGGCACGGGGGCTTTGCAGGCTCTCGAATCGGATCCCGATTTCGACCTTGTGGTACTGGATATTATGTTGCCCGATATGACGGGCATTGACGTATGTGAAAAACTGCGTCGGTTTTCTTCTGTGCCGGTTCTGTTTCTCACTGCTCTGTCGGGTGAGGACGATAAGATCAGTGCCTATGCCACGGGCGGAGACGATTACATAGTCAAACCCTTTTCGGCAACGGAACTGCGCATGAAGATCGCATCCCTTTTGCGCCGATACAACGTATACAAAGGAAAAGAAAACAACGGTGACGAGATCCGCATTCAATCGCTGTTTATCCGTCTGAATGACGGCACGGTGATGAAAGACGGCGTGAACGTGCCGCTGACGGACAAGGAATTTGCCATTCTGAAATTCTTGCTTGAAAACCGAGGCCGTGCAGTGAGTGCGGAAGAACTGTTTGAAGGCGTGTGGAATGCAAAATACCTCAATACGTCTGCCAATTCCATCATGGTGCACATCATGAATCTGCGCCGCAAGATCGAAGACGATCCGAATACTCCCAAAGTCGTGCGTACCGTATGGGGAAGGGGGTATACCGTTGACGGATAAAATCGCAAGCCCGCGTTTTTCTTTGCGCCGCAAGATGGCATTGGTCGTGATCGTCGGTGTGGCGGTCGGTCTGCTGGTTGCTTTGCTTACCAATTCCGTCGGCCATGTCGTTGCTGAAAAACTTTATTTTTCGGATGAAAAAAAGCAGGAACGTATGCTTGCTTTTCAGACCGATCTTCAGACCTTTGTCGCAGACAACGGTGTGCAGAGTGTGGATTCGGTGCAACTCAATGCATGGGCGGCAGAAAATAACGGTGTGTCACTGTTTGTTTACAAAGAAAACAAGCTCATCTTGAAAGTGGAACCCTTGGTTGAAGAACCCGCTTCACAGGAAGAAGACACAACGAAAGACCGTTTTGACCGCTTGTATGAGCGTGAAAAGGATGAACGAAACACCGAAGAGCAAACCACGCAAAAACAGCGCACGCGGGACACAGCGGACTCAACCGAGACGACCGATGTGATCTATGAAGTCTTTACGGGAGATCCGCAGGATATTCTCACCGCAGACGAAAGCCCGGTTTCTGCCTACAGCAATTTGCTTCTGACGCAGGACAGCGGTTATTTTGAAGTGACCTTTGCCGACGGCAATGCGGTGGTCTGCATCCGCGACAACACGGAAAACACGTTGCATGAGATTTTGCTTGTCATCAGTATCGGAGCCGCGTTTTTCACGCTGGCAATGATCGTGCTGATCTATAATCAAAAGATGGTCAATCGGATCGTAGCTCTTTCACAGACCGTTCGACGCATCGGCAACGGGGAGGCTGAACTTTCCATCGTCTCGCACGGACAGGATGAGATCGCCCTGCTTGCACGCGAAGTGGATACCATGCGCCGTTCGGTGCTTGAAAAAAGCGAAAATGAAAAAAAAGCTCTGGAAGCGGGCAATGAACTGGTGGCAACCATGTCACACGATATCCGCACTCCGCTGACCGCCCTGATGGGGTATCTCGACATTCTGCTTGAACACCGCTTTGACGATCCGCAACTGGAGAAAAAATATCTCGAATCCTGCCGCAGTAAAGCACAACAGCTCAAAAATCTGTCCGACCGCCTGTTTCATTATTTTCTTGTGTTCGGACAGCCCATGGCACCTCTTGTTCCCGAGACCATGGATGCACAACTGTTTTTGTCGCAGATTCTCGGAGAACAGACGCAGTATCTCATTGAAAAAGGATTTCAGGTGCAATATGTGCCCTGTGAACTGAACGTATTGCTTTGTCTGGATGCACATGAGGTCTGCCGCGTGTTCGACAATGTGTTTGCCAATGTTGCGCGCCATGCCGAGTGCGGTTGTGTCGTATCGGTGCAGACCGGTGTTTTTTCCGGGGGCATCTGTGTAAGTGTGGAAAACACCGTTGCCGCGCACCCGGAAAACGGTGAAAGCACAGGCTTCGGGTTGAAGATCTGCGAACGGATCATGCGGCAGTCGGGCGGCAGTTTCCGATATGAAGAAAAAGACGGTCTGTTCCGTGCGGAGATCTGCTTGCCTACCGTCAAAGAACAAACAAACACACGCAGAAAAAAGAAGTAATCACAACACACGCATATTTGCGTAGGATATAGAAAGGAGTCGGTTGCATTGCTTTGCCGACATTGTTCAAAAAATGAAGCCACCACGCATATCCGCAGTATAATCGGCGGAGAAGCGGTCGAAACTCACCTGTGTGCGGATTGTGCCGCCGTGATGGGGTATGCCGAGGCATTTCCGCTGTTTGCGGGGCTGTCCGATCTCATGTTTGCCGCTTTACGCAATGATGCGGCGGTCAGCACGCTCAGCAGTAAGGTAGTGCGGTGTGAGACCTGCGCATCCTCCTTTGAGGACATCGTCCGTATGCGAGTTGCCGCCTGCCCCGACTGTTACCGTGTTTTTTACGATAAATTCCTGCCGACATTGCAAAATATCCACGGCAAAACGCACCATGTCGGAAAGGTAGCCGGCGGTGCGCACGAGGACGTCAAGCGTGAACACCGTTTGTATCTGCTTCGCGAACAGTTGAATCTTGCCATTGATGAACGCAATTTTGAATTGGCGGCTCAACTGCGCGATGAGATCAAAGAATTGGAGGCACGCGGAAATGGCTGACAACAAAAGATGGTATTCCGATACGGGCAGTCACGGTGATGTGGTGCTTGCCACCCGTGTGCGCCTGAGCCGCAATCTGGACGGTGTTCCGTTTCCGTCAAGACTTTCAAGGGATGCACTTGCACGCATCGCGGTGACAGTGTGTGCCGTTGCGGAAAAATTTAAAGATTTTGATCTTCGCCCCATTGCTATGGAATCCCTGCATCCGTATGAAGCGGTTGCTTTGGCGGAACGGCATCTCATCAGTGCCGATTTTGCCGCCGCAAGAGAAAACAGAGTGTTGCTGCTCAGTGAGGACGAAAGCATTGCCGTCATGGTCAATGAACGCGATCATCTTCGTATGCAGACCATGTACGGCGGTTTGTGCACCGAAAAGGCTTACGGTGTTGCCGACCGCTTGGACAATGCATTCGATGAAGTGCTGACCTACGCATTTGATGACAGACTCGGTTATTTAACGCAGAATCCCGCCGATCTGGGAACGGCAATGAGAGCGTCCGTCATTCTGCATCTTCCCGTTCTGTCGGCGCAGGGCGTGATGTTGCGTTTTGCCGCCACCGCACCCAAACTCGGACTTTCCGTGCGCAGTTTGTTCGGGGAAGGTGCCTCTGCAAAGGGAGATCTGTATGTGCTGACCAACCGGGTGACCATGGGGCTTTCCGAGCAGGCGGCACTGCAGAATCTTGAAGCGTTCACCCTGCAACTGGCCACCCGTGAACGCGCTGCGGCAGAAACGTATGTTTCACAGATCGCTGTACAGGATCGCATTCGCCGCGCACACGGAATGCTGACCAACGCGATGTTGCTGTCGGCGGACGAAATGTCGGAGGCTCTTTCCCTTGTCCGTCTGGGTTCGGTCTACGGAATCCTCGATGTGCCTGCGGAAACGGTCAATGAACTGTTCGTTGCCATGCAACCTGCCAATCTCAACTGCCTTGCAGGGGCGGCATTGGATGCATCCGATCGTGATGTTCTGCGTGCACGGTTCGTGCGTTCAAAACTGTCGGAGTAAACATAATTTTAAGCAGACTTTGCAAAGAAAAAAGAAGTGTACATAGTCCGTCCGAAGATACTTTCGTCGGGTGGACTTTTTTCATTTTCGTACTGCAAAGGAGTTGCTGATTTATGTATAAATTTACCGGTTTTTCCGAAAAGGCAAACACCGCCCTCAACCATGCCGTGCATTGCGCGGAGGATATGGGACACACGTACATCGGCAGTGAGCATATTCTGCTGGGACTTCTCAAGGATCCGTCGGGTGTAGCGGCTGTTGTGTTGCAGAACCGTCGCATCACGGCGGTACGTGTGCGTGAGCAGATCCGAAGCGGCATCGGCATCGGTGTGCCCACGCAACTGACGGGAGAGGATTTTACCCCCAAAGCCAAACGCGTGGTGGAAAACGCCTTGCAACAGGCGAGAACCAACGGACAGGCACTGACGGGAACGGAGCATCTTCTTTCTGCCATTCTTCGTGAGCCGCAGTGCTTTGCCTGTCTCATCATCAATCGCCTGGGTGTGCAGGCGGGAGAGTTGCTCGGTGATCTGTCGGGATCTGCGGAGCATGAGCGCACGCAGACGGCAACGAGAAGTGCCCCCGTACGCAACCACCGACAGCCCACGCTGGAAAAATACGGTCGGGATCTGACCGAAGCGGCGCGTCAGGGACGCATTGATCCCGTGGTCGGTCGTGACGGTGAAATTGAACGCATGACAGGCATTCTCTGCCGCCGCACGAAGAACAACCCCTGTCTGATCGGAGAGCCGGGTGTCGGCAAAACGGCTGTTGTTGAAGGACTTGCCCGTAAAATTGCTGACCGCGAAGTGCCGCAGATGCTGTGGGATAAAAGGCTGATCTCTTTGGATCTGACGGGTATGGTCGCGGGCGCGAAATACAGAGGAGACTTTGAAGAACGCATCAAAAATGCCGTGGACGAAGTGATACAGGCGGGAAACGTACTGTTGTTCATTGATGAACTGCACAATATCGTCGGAGCAGGCTCTGCGGAAGGTGCGGTGGATGCGGCAAACTTACTCAAACCCATGCTCGCGCGCGGAGAATTACAGATCATCGGTGCGACCACGCTTGAAGAATACCGAAAAAACATCGAAAAGGATGCCGCGTTGGAGCGTCGGTTTCAGCCCATCACCGTGGAAGAACCGACCGAAGCACAGGCCGTGGAGATCTTGCGCGGACTTCGTGACCGTTATGAAGCGCATCACCGTGTGCGCATTCCCGATGAAACACTTGAAGCCGCGGTACGGTTTTCCGTGCGTTATATTGCCGATCGCTTTCTGCCCGACAAAGCCGTGGATTTAATGGATGAAGCGGCATCGCGCGTTCGTTTGCGTGCGGGCGAGATGCCTGAAAACGTACGTGTGCTCGAACAGAAGTTGCAAACGGTGTGTGCGGAAAAATCGGCGGCAGTCAACGCACAGGATTACGAACGTGCGGCCGCCTTACGGGATGATGAAAAAGAATTGCAACGCGCCATCGCCCGTGAAAAAGGGATTTGGCATGAAACGGAAGCGGCATCACCCGATACGGTACAGCCCGAGGATATCGCGCAGGTGGTCTCATTATGGACGGGCATTCCCGCCAGTCGGCTGAGCGTGGAAGAAAGTCTGCGCTTGCTGAATATGGAAGAAGAACTGCACAGCCGTTTGATCGGACAGGAAAAGGCGGTGCGAACGGTATCGGATGCCATTCGCAGAAGCAGAACGGGACTTCGTGATCCGTTGCGTCCCGTCGGATCGTTTTTGTTCTGCGGCCCGTCGGGAGTCGGAAAAACCGAACTGTGCAAGGCATTGGCACAGGTGCTGTTCGGGGATGAAAAGGCCATGATCCGTTTGGATATGTCCGAGTATTCCGAAAAACACGCCGCTTCCAGATTGGTCGGCTCCCCGCCGGGTTACGTCGGCTTTGAAGAAGGCGGGCAACTGACCGAACGCATCCGCCGTCGGCCGTATTGCGTGGTTTTGTTTGATGAGATCGAAAAAGGCCACCCCGAGGTGTTCAATCTTCTGTTGCAGATCATGGAAGACGGCATTCTCACCGACAGCCACGGCAGAACGGTGTCATTCCGCAATGCAGTGGTCATTATGACAGGCAACATCGGTGCGCGACAGATGCAGGGCGCAGGCATCGGGTTTGCCGAAAAAGGCAATGAACAGGCACGTACACGCATGGAGCAGGAATTGCGTTCGCAACTCAAACAGTATTTCCGTCCGGAATTTCTCAACCGCATTGATGAGATCGTGGTCTTTGAGCCGCTTAGTAAGGCGGATTGCGCCGTAATTGTGCGCAAACTGTTAAAAGAAGTGCAACAACGTCTGCTGGGCATGGGAATTGATCTTTCGTTTGATGAAACGGTGGAAAATACAGTCACGCAATCGGGGTTTGACGGCCGACACGGCGCAAGGAATCTGCGCAGAACGGTGGTAAAACAGGTGGAAGAACCGCTGAGCCGAAAGATTCTGTCGGGGGAACTGAAAACGGGAAAACAGTACAATGCGACCGTGTGCAACGGTGAACTTGTACTTGAAGAATGAATTCCGATTTGTCAACCACCGCGCTTGAAACGTACCTTGCATTTCCTTTTTGATAATGCTAAAATAGAAAAAGCATTATAATGAAAGGAGCGATGTCTATGCCTCCCGGTCCCGGTCCGCATCCGTGGACGGAACTCGATAAACTCAAAGAACCCAAACCGAAAAATCTCAAGGAAGTACCGGGATATTGCAAACGCGTGACCGCCAAATTTTTTTCGCGACTGCTTTATATATTCCGCCTTGTGTGGGAAACACGGCCGTGGATTTTGCTTGTCAAGATCCTGCTTGCCGTTTGCAGCGGTCTGTTGCCCGTGGCGCAGGCGTATGCAGGCTCTTTGTTGCTCAATGATCTTGCCGCCGCCTATACCGTCGCAACAAGCGGCAACGGTGTTTCCGACGGAGCATGGAAAGGCATTGTCGGACTTCTCGTGTTGCAGTTTGTGTGCATTTTTGCCATCACGCTGACCAACAACATCAATAACCTCGTTACCAATATTGCGGGGGAACTTGTGTCCTGCCACGTGCGTGAAAAGATCATGTTCAAAGCACGTGAACTCGATCTTTCCAGCTTTGACAAACCCGATTTTTATGCAAAACTCGAAAATGCCTCACGTGAAGCCAATCACCGTCCCATTCAGATCATCGGGGCTTCGTTTTCGATCGTCAGCACCGTGATTACGCTCGTTTCCTATTTTATTATTCTCGCAAACGTGCGGCCGCAATGGGCATCGTTGCTTGTTATAGCCCTGTCCGTTCCCGGTGCGGTGGTGAATTTTGTCTACCGCAGAAAAAATTTCCGCTATATGCGTTTCCGTTCCAAAGACCGCAGAATGATGTCCTATTATTCGGATATCGTGACGAACAAGGATATGGTCAAGGAGATCCGTATGTTCGGGCTTTACGATCTGTTTCTCAAGCGTTACCGTACGGTGTTCAAACGCTATTTTTCGGGTATTCGTTCGCTGTTTCTCAAAGAGGGCGCATGGAATATCTCCCTTGCGCTCGTGTCGGGCGCGGCAAACTGCGTGCTGTTTTTGCTGATTGCCAAACAGGTGTTTGCAGGGGAAATTGAAATCGGTAACTATTCGCTGTATACAGGTGCACTCAATTCGATCGCGACGGGCATTGCGGGATTCATTTCCACCACCGCCACCGTATACGAAGGAACGCTTTTTATCGACAATCTTATTGCATTTATGAGCGAAAAACGGCGCATCAAGCCCGTTTCTGAATCCCAGAAAGAGCCGCAAAGACACATCGGTCACCGCATTGAACTGCAGAACGTCAGTTTCCGTTATC
>JAFQKN010000099.1 GCA_017396895.1 Clostridia bacterium | reverse complement strand
TCGTTGCGTGTGTCGGCGGCGGATCCAATGCCGCAGGCCTGTTTGCAGGTTTTTTGAATGATCCCGTTGACATTTACGGCATTGAACCGTTGGGCAGAGGACCGAAACTCGGTGATCACGCCGCAAGCCTGAAATACGGTACGGAAGGCATTATGCATGGCTTTAACAGCATCATGCTCAAGGATGAAAACGGTGATCCCGCACCCGTATATTCGGTTGCAAGCGGCCTTGACTATCCGTCCTCGGGGCCCGAACACGCTTTCCTGCAGGAGATCGGCAGAGTCAAATACGATGTCATTGACGATGAAGAAACCATTGATGCGTTCTATAAACTTGCACGTCTGGAAGGCATCATTCCTGCCATTGAAAGCTCCCATGCCGTTGCGTTCGGCATGAAACTTGCAAAGACGATGGATCACGGCTCCATTCTTATCAACCTCTCGGGCAGAGGCGACAAGGATATGGACTATGTTATTGAAAATTACGGCATCCGCTGAAAAAAATGAATAATTATGAAGCCGCAAAGGACTCGTTCGGTTCCTTTGCGGCTTTCCTTGTTCATAGAAAATCTCTTAACTGTTTAGCAAGATCGGCTTCTATGTCAATAAGCCGCTTTGCGATGTCTTTGGATTGCTCGTCTGCCGCGGCATACTGATTGAGGTATTTGCTGAGTGATTTGACTCCCATGTCACAGCCGTCCGTCATCAGGTCTGCAACGGTTTTGTCGGTTGCGTCCACGGCGAGTTTGAAACCTGTTTTCATGGCAGACATACTCTCTGCGATCAACGGAGGATCTTTGCCTTCATCGTTGTAGTTTTCAAGCAATGCCTGCACTTCGTGTTTAAGATGGGTGTGTTTTTCTTTTGCGTCCGTCAGAAAACGCATCAGTTCTTTGCTTTTTACTTTGTCCAGCACGTCATCAATCGAGGAAATCCCCATTTTGATGCCTGCATCGCACTCTCTGAGCAAACGGATGGTATCTTGTTCGATCATTTCAAAAACTCCTTTTCGTTTTTTACAGTATGCCCCGTAATTGTCCGCATACTCGCAACTGTGCACAATAAAATACTTTTAAAACGCGCACATTTATTTAAATAATTACTTTTAATTTTTATAAAGATGTGTTATACTGTATCATTGAATGACTATCGATTGAAACATTGCGACAAGAAGGAGGCGATCAATATGGATCATTTTGAACTTATATCCGACTACAAACCCATGGGAGATCAACCGCAGGCGATCGATGCGCTGTGTGACGGTGTGCAGAAAGGCTACAAAGAACAGACACTTCTGGGTGTTACGGGATCGGGCAAAACGTTCACAATGGCAAATGTGATCGCACGTCTGAACCGGCCTACTCTTGTTCTTGCACACAATAAAACATTGGCGGCACAGTTGTGTTCGGAGTTTCGTGAATTTTTTCCGAACAATGCCGTTGAATATTTTGTTTCTTATTACGACTACTACCAACCCGAGGCATATATTGCAACCACCGACACTTATATTGAGAAAGACTCTGCCGTTAACGATGAAATCGACCGTCTGCGCCATTCGGCAACCTGCGCGCTGTCCGAACGCAGGGACGTTATTATCGTAGCCAGCGTATCGTGTATTTATTCTCTGGGTGATCCGATCGATTACCGCGAAATGGTGATCTCTTTGCGGCAGGGAATGCAGATGCAAAGAGACGATCTGTTGGAAAAACTCGTCAGCATTCAGTATGAGCGCAATGATATCAATTTTGTGCGAAACAAATTCCGTTGTCGCGGTGATACGGTGGAGATCTTTCCTGTATACACAGCCGAAAATGCAATTCGCATTGAATTTTTCGGGGATGAGATCGACCGCATCTCCGAAATCAACCCCTTGACGGGCGAAACCAAAGCCGTCGTGTCTCACGTCGCCGTGTATCCCGCGTCACACTATGTTGTATCGCAGGAAAAACTGGAAAAAGCCATTGCCGAAATTCGTGCGGAAGCGGCTGAACGTGCGGCATGGTTTACCTCACAAGGCAAACTCATTGAAGCACAACGTATTCAACAGCGAACCGATTATGACATGGAAATGCTTATTGAAACGGGCTTCTGCAAAGGCATTGAGAACTACTCGCGTGTCATGTCGGGCAGAAAACCCGGAGAAGCACCGTTTACACTGCTTGATTATTTTCCCGATGATTTTCTTTTGTTTGTGGATGAAAGCCACGTAACCTTGCCGCAGGTGCGCGGTATGTACGGCGGTGACCGTTCGCGTAAAGATTCGCTGGTGGATTTCGGTTTTCGTTTGCCGTCGGCTTACGATAACCGTCCGCTGACATTCGAGGAGTTTTACGGCAAGGTCGGACAGAAGATATTTGTCAGCGCAACGCCGGGCGGTTTTGAAAGAGACCTTTCGCTGCGCGTTGCCGAACAGCTCATCCGTCCGACGGGATTGCTCGATCCCGAAATCACCGTGCGTGAAACAGAAGGGCAGATCGACGATCTGATTTCGGAGATCAATCTGCGCATTGAACGAAAAGAACGTGTATTGGTGACAACGCTGACCAAAAAAATGGCGGAGGCACTGACCGATTATCTGACCGATTACGGCATCCGTGTTCGCTATATGCACTATGACGTGGACACCATTGAGCGCATGGAGATCATCCGTGATCTTCGCTTGGGTGAATTTGACGTGCTGGTCGGTATCAACCTTTTGCGTGAAGGTCTTGATATTCCCGAGGTATCTTTGGTGGCCATTCTCGATGCTGACAAGGAAGGGTTCCTTCGCAGTGAAACATCCCTCATTCAGACCGCAGGCCGTGCGGCAAGAAACGCATCGGGACAGGTTATCATGTATGCCGATCAGGTTACACCGTCCATGGAACGCGCCATCCGCGAAACCTTCCGTCGCCGCGAAAAACAGGACGCTTACAACCGTGAACACGGAATCATTCCAACCACCATCAATAAAGGTGTGCGTGAGGTGCTTGAGATCTCATCGCACAAGAACGATAAATCCGACGACAGGAAACTGTCCAACAAAGAGCGCGCCGAACTCATTGAACGCCTCACGCGTGAAATGCGTTCTGCCGCAAAATTGCTTGAATTTGAACACGCCGCATATTTGCGTGACCGTATCGACAAATTGCGTCAATTACAATCCGGAGCCTTATTGCCCGGACGCAAACGCAAAAACGGAGGAAATTAAACCTGTGCAACAGAAATATTTGACCGTCAAAGGTGCCAGAGAGCACAATCTGAAAAATGTGGATCTGCAGATCCCGCGTGATGAACTCGTGGTGTTTACGGGTTTGTCGGGTTCGGGTAAGACCACGTTGGCATTCGATACCATTTATGCCGAAGGACAGCGCCGTTATGTGGAATCCCTGTCCTCCTATGCACGGCAGTTTTTAGGGCAGATGGACAAGCCCGACGTGGATTCCATTGAAGGGCTTTCACCTGCCATTTCCATAGACCAGAAAACCACCTCTAAAAATCCCCGTTCCACCGTGGGGACGGTAACGGAGATCTATGACTATATGCGTTTGCTGTTTGCCCGTGTCGGCATTGCGCATTGCCCTGTTTGCGGCAGAGAGATCAAACAGCAGACCACCGATCAGATCGTCGATAAGATCATGCTTTTGCCGCAGGGCACGAAATACATGATCCTTGCGCCAGTTGTGCGCGGTAAAAAAGGCGAGCATACCAAGATTTTCGATGCGGCACGCCGTTCGGGTTATGTTCGCGTGCGCGTGGACGGAAATATGTACGACCTGTCGGAAGAGATCAAACTGAATAAAAACAACAAGCACAATATTGAGATCATTGTTGACCGTCTGATTGCAAAAGAAGGCATCGAATCCCGTGTTGCCGATTCCGTGGAAGCGGCACAGCGACTTGCGGAAGGACTTGTGCTGTGCAGTGTCGTTGACGGAGAGGAAATGCTGTTTTCGCAGAATTATTCCTGTCCCGATCACGGTTTCAGCATGGAAGAACTCGCTCCCCGTATGTTTTCGTTCAACAATCCTTTCGGTGCTTGCCCGAAATGTACGGGACTCGGATTCTTTATGTCTGTCGATCCCGACCTTGTGATTCCCGATCGAAACTTGTCCATCCATGACGGTGCGATCAAAGCAACCGGTTGGTCAAAAGCCGAAAGCAGTACCATTGCTTATATGTATTTCCGCGGTCTTGCCGAGAAATACGATTTTTCTTTGGATACGCCGATCAAAGACATCCCCGAAGCAGGTCTGCACGCGATCCTGTACGGCACAAACGGTGAAAAAATGCTTCTGCACCGTGAAAAAGAATACGGTTCGGGCACATATATGACCGATTTTGAAGGTGTTGTAAATAACCTTGAACGCCGCTACAAAGAAACGGGCAGCGATTGGTCGCGTTGGGAAATTGAACAGTTTATGCGTTCGTGCAAATGTCCCGAATGCGGCGGTGCAAGATTGCGCAGAGAATCCTTGTTTGTTACGGTGGGCGGTGTCAATATTGACACGCTTTGCAATCTTTCCGTTACGGAAGAACAGGAGTTTTTCGATCAACTGCAACTGACCGAACGCGAAGCATTCATTGCCGATCGAATCATCAAAGAGATCCGCGAACGGCTTGCATTTTTGAGCAGTGTCGGTCTTGAATATCTGACACTGAGCCGTTCGGCAGGCACGCTTTCGGGCGGTGAAGCCCAGCGTATCCGTCTGGCTACGCAGATCGGTTCTTCTTTGACAGGCGTTCTGTATGTGCTGGATGAACCGAGCATCGGACTTCATCAGCGTGATAATGAAAAACTGCTTGCAACGCTCAGACGTCTGCGCGACATCGGCAATACGCTCATTGTTGTCGAACACGATGAAGAAACCATGATGAGTGCCGACTATGTGGTGGATATCGGCCCCGGAGCCGGTGTACACGGCGGTGAGATCGTCTGTGCGGGCAAGCCTGCAGATATTATCGCCTGCGAACGGTCGATCACGGGACAATATCTGTCGGGCAAGAAAAAGATCCCCGTCCCCGAAACGCGCAGAAAAGGAAACGGTAAGTCGCTTATCGTCCGCGGTGCGGCAGAGAACAATCTGCAAAACGTGGATGTGGAGTTTCCGTTGGGTACTTTTACCTGTGTGACAGGTGTGTCCGGTTCGGGGAAATCCTCACTTATCAATGAGATCCTCTATAAAAAACTGGCAAATGAACTCAACAATGCCAAAAAGATCCCGGGCAAGCACCGTTGTTTTGAAGGCATTGAACATCTCGATAAAGTAATCGACATCGATCAGTCTCCCATCGGCAGGACACCGCGCTCAAATCCCGCAACCTACACGGGAGTTTTCAACGATATCCGTAAACTTTTCTCCGAAACGCAGGAAGCAAAGATTCGCGGCTATACTCCCGGACGGTTTTCGTTCAATGTGTCGGGAGGACGATGTGAAGCCTGTCAGGGCGACGGTATTGTGAAAATTGAAATGCATTTTCTTGCAGACGTTTACGTGCCGTGCGAAGTCTGCAAGGGTGCGCGCTATAACCGTGAAACACTCGATGTCAAATACAAGGGCAAGAGCATTGCCGATGTGTTGGATATGACCATCGAAGAAGGCTTGCACTTTTTTGAAAACTTGCCGTCCATCCGCAGAAAACTGCAGACCTTGTTTGACGTGGGCATCGGTTATGTCAAGATCGGTCAGCCTGCCACGCAACTTTCGGGCGGTGAGGCACAGCGCGTGAAACTTTCCACGGAATTGCAACGCCGTGCAACGGGGAAAACGATGTATATTCTCGATGAACCCACAACAGGTCTGCATACGGCAGACGTGCACCGACTCATTACCGTGTTGCAAAGATTGGTGGATGAGGGAAATACGGTAGTCGTCATTGAGCATAATCTTGATGTTATCAAAAGTGCCGATCACATCATTGACCTCGGTCCAGAGGGCGGCAATCGCGGCGGACGGATCGTAGCCGTCGGTACGCCCGAAGAAGTGGCTGAAAATGAAGCAAGCCATACCGGTCGTTTTTTGAAAAAAGCACTCGCATGGTGAAATGAAAGAACGGTGATAAACGATGCAAAAGAAAATATTGGTTGTTGTGCTGGCGGTGGTCGCCACGGTTCTGCTTGCAGACGTTGCCTACATCGGGACGTTGCTGTTTGCAAACGAAGAACCGACCGTCTCTGCGCCCGAAGACAATCACGGGGCTGTCAGTCTGTATAATCCGTACAACGGTACAAACAGTTCCGATTATGTAAACAATACCACATTGGGTAGTCCCTATAATCCCAATTCCGTGATTCCGACCTTGCCGACGGTGCAGCAGGATCCGACTTATGCACCGATCACGGACATTGATGCAACGGATGCGGCCGCAAGCGATCCGAACGTGACCGACGTGCAGCAGGAACCGACTTCGCAGAGTGCGACGCCTTCCGCTTATTCACTGACGCAGGTAATTACGCAGATGCAGAATGCCGTTGCTTACATGAAAAGCGGCAAGAATTTTACGGCCTACAAACAGCAGACGGGCGGTGTTGAGATCACACAATTGAGCATTCCCGGTTTGCGTACACCGGGTGAGTTTATTCTCAATGAGATCCTTGAAAGTATGAAACCGCTGACATACGAGTTCACCAACGGTACGGCGGTGGATCCCAAAACCAAAGAAACTGTGACTCCTTTTGATGTGATCCCCCCGTCGGGTGAAAGTTTTTATATCGATGTCAACGGTGTGACCCGATACAATGTCACGGAAAATGCCGACGGCAGTGTGACCTATTCCGTCTGGATCCGTGAGGAGACCTGTGATCTGAATGAACATCCGAAATACCATTCGACCTGTATGGGATACCTCAAACTCGAACAGTTTGACCTGAAAGGGGTACAGATCCATCAAGCAACGGTGACCTACCACGAAGGGCAGATCGATATTACCGTTGACAAAAACGGCATCCCGACCGTATACCGTGAACATCTGCCCATG
Source organism: Clostridia bacterium (assembly GCA_017396895.1). Lineage (GTDB taxonomy): Bacteria > Bacillota > Clostridia > Oscillospirales > Acutalibacteraceae > RUG806. Next base: position 15,550 of record JAFQKN010000099.1, on the reverse strand, counting down.
TCGGGCTCGGGTGAAGGTTCACTGGGGATCTCCGCCACGGCAAGCCTGACAGGATTTTTGGAAGAAACGTGGACGTTTGATTGGTAAAACGAAAGGCAGGCAAGTGCGATGCAGAATATATTGCTGTTAGCTCCTTATCCGCCTCCCAACGGCGGCATTGCGAACTGGACGAAACTGTTGCTGGATTTTGCGCAATCAAAGCAAAATGACGTGCATTTGCAACTTGTGGACATTGCGCCCAAACGCAGAGCCACCGAGGGCAGGGGGATCGTTGAACGTATTGTTGAAGGCGGCACCTCCATGTTGCGTATCCGAAAACAGGCCGCGGCATACATACATGAATCGCATCCCGATTGCATCCATTTGTGCACAAGCGGTTCTTTGGCGGTTTTGCGGGATCTTCTGTTGTTGCAATTGGCCAAAGCAAAAAAGATCCCTGTTGTATATCATTTGCATTTCGGCCGTGTGCCGCAGATCTGCAAACAGAACACCCGAGAGTGGCAACTCATAAAAAAAGCCATGCAAATGGCTTCCTGTGTAATCGGAATCGATGCTTTGACGGTGGAATGCATTCACAAAGCGTTGCCCGATGTGCGCTGTGAGCAGTTTCCGAATCCTTTTGATTTTGCACAGATCACCGATGTGCAAACGGAGAAAACGCAGACGGACTCGGTCGTGTTTGTCGGGTGGGTGGTGCCCGAAAAAGGCATCGGAGAACTGGTCGGTGCATGGAAAAAACTGACACAAAAATATCCGCAGAAAAAACTGAAGATCATAGGCCCTTATCGCGAAGAATACGTGCGGAATCTGCAGTTGCAGGATATCGAATCGGTGCAATTGACAGGCGAAATGGCACATGAGGACGTGCTCAGAGAAGTTGCACAGTGCGGATTGTTCATTTTGCCGAGTTATACAGAAGGTTTTCCCAATGCAGTGCTGGAGGCCATGGCACTGGAAACGCCCGTGCTGGCAACGGATATCGGTGCGATGGGGGAAATGCTTGCTTCGGATTGCGGCTTGCTGTTCACGTCACGCAGTGAGCAGGCGGTATATGATGCTTTGTGTTTTGCATTTGAGAATGAAGCACAGATGCGGCTTTTTGCGCGCAATGCAAAAACGAAAACACAGGAACAGTATGCACTCGAAAAAGTGTTTGAAAAATATAAACAATTGTGGTGTGAAGTTAAAAATGAACCTGTACGAAAGAATCATTAACAGAGAAGAAAAAATATCTTTGGTGGGCCTCGGTTACGTAGGAATGCCCATTGCGGTCGCATTTTCGCAATATGCGGATGTGATCGGGTTTGACGTGAACGCAAAAAAGATCGAACTGTATAAGCAAGGCATCGATCCCACGCATGAGATCGGGGATGCGGGCATTGCCGCCTGCACGGTGGATTTCACATCGGATGAAACGAGGCTTCGTGAGGCAAAGTTTCATATCGTTGCCGTTCCCACACCCGTGAAAGCCGATCATACACCCGATCTGTCTCCCGTGGAGGGGGCAAGCGTTATTGTCGGCAGAAATCTGACAAAGGGAAGTATTGTTGTATATGAATCCACGGTGTATCCGGGGGTGACGGAAGAAATCTGCGTGCCGATCCTCGAAAAAGAATCGGGGCTTGTGTGCGGTGTCGATTTTAAGATCGGCTATTCTCCCGAACGCATCAATCCCGGAGACAAAGAACACCGTCTTGAAAATATCGTTAAGATCGTTTCGGGCATGGATGCAGAAACTTTGCAGACCGTGGCACAGGTGTACCGTCTGGTCGTAAAGGCGGGCGTGCACTGTGCGCCTTCCATCAAGGTGGCAGAGGCCGCAAAGGTGATCGAAAACAGCCAGCGCGATATCAATATCGCATTTATGAATGAACTGTCCGTGATCTTTAATAAAATGGGTATTGATACCAAAGCCGTACTGGAAGCGGCCGGCACAAAATGGAATTTTTTGAAATTCACCCCCGGTCTTGTCGGCGGTCATTGTATCGGTGTGGATCCGTATTATCTGACTTACCGTGCCGAGCAACTCGGTTATCACAGCCAAGTTATTCTGGCAGGAAGACGCATCAATGACGGCATGGGAAAATATGTGGCGGAAAACACGGTCAAGTGCATTTTGAAAACAGGTGCAGGCGTTAAAAATGCCAAAGTCGCCATTCTCGGATTTACATTCAAGGAAAACTGCCCCGATACCCGCAATACAAGGGTGATCGATATTTATAACGAACTGTGTGAATACGGCATTACGCCCGTTGTGGCGGATCCCGTGGCAGATATCGAAGAAGCGAAGCATGAATACGGCATCGATTTTGTAAGTATGGAGAATATCCGTGATTGCGACGCGGTCATTCTTGCCGTGGCGCATACCGCTTTTGAGGCTCTGACACCCGAAACCATGCAGGCCATGTTCGGCAATGCGCACAAAAAAGTTTTGGTGGATGTAAAAGGACTTCTTGACCGCAAGGCCTGTGAGGATGCGGGATATCTGTACTGGAGGCTGTAAGAAATGGGCTATAAACATCTTTCCTTTGCACCCGACACTGTTTTTCTCGTAACGGGCGGTGCGGGGTTCATCGGTTCCAATCTTTGTGAAGCCATTCTGAATATGGGCTATCGCGTACGCTGTCTGGACGATCTGTCCACGGGGTTTCAAAGCAATGTTGACTTGTTTGTGAAAAATGAGAATTACACGTTTATAAAAGGGGATATCAAAGACTATGATACCTGTCTGCGTGCCTGCGAAGGTGTGGATTACATTCTGCATCAGGCGGCGTGGGGCAGTGTGCCGAGAAGTCTCGAAATGCCGTTGTTCTATGAAAAGAATAATATCAACGGCACGGTGAACATGATGGAAGCGGCCCGGCAGTGCGGTGTCAAGAAGTTTGTGTATGCATCTTCCTCTTCCGTGTACGGGGATGAACCGAATCTTCCCAAAACGGAAGGCCGTGAAGGCAATCTGCTTTCTCCCTATGCGCTGACCAAAGCGGTCAGTGAACTGTACGGTGCGCTGTATACCCGTTGCTACGGATTGCCGACGGTGGGACTTCGTTACTTCAATGTCTTCGGTCGCCGCCAGACACCCGACGGTGCGTATGCCGCTGTGATTCCGAAATTCATCAAAATGCTCATGAACGGGGAAGTGCCGACCATCAACGGGGACGGCAAACAAAGCCGTGATTTTACATACATCGAAAACGTGATCGAAGCAAACTTGAAAGCCTGTCTGGCACCGAGCGAAGCCGACGGTGAAGCATTCAACATTGCTTACGGCGGCAGGGAATATCTGATCGATATATACTATGCCCTTTGCGAAGCGTTGCAGGTGCAGACCGAGCCGAACTTCGGCCCCGACAGAAAAGGCGACATCAAACACTCCAATGCGGATATTTCAAAAGCGAAAAAACTTCTCGGGTATGAACCCGATTATGATTTCAAAACCGGTCTGCACGAAGCGATCGAATGGTATAAAGCGAATTTGTGAGGGTTGGATATGGGGCTTAAAAAAGCACTCAAACAGCGGTTTCCGTATTTGTTTGAAATCTACTGTTTTCTGATTATGCGTTTGCAGATCATCCGCGGAAAGCGAATGCTCAGACGTTCGCCGCAGATGTTTGCCGAGCAATTGTACGAAAATGCATTCGGCAAAAAAGCGGATCTGCAGGAACCGAAAACATTCAATGAGAAACTGAATTGGTTGAAAATAAACTGGTTTGACGAACGTGGCTTTCTGTGTGCAAACAAATATGAAGTGCGCAAGTTTGTGGAAGAAAAAGGACTGGGCTTTTTGCTCAATGAATTATACGGCTATTGGGAAGACGTGCGTGCAATTGATTTTTCCGCTTTGCCCGAACGCTATGTGCTCAAATCCACCCACGATTCGGGGCATCTGATGCCGGTCACTGATCCTTCAAAACTCAACGAGCGTATTGCACGGTTTCGAATGAAATGGTGGACGAGCAATGACTATTGCTTTATCGCAGGGGAATGGCCGTATTTTACAAAAAAGCCCGGCATCGTCTGTGAACGCTTCATTGAGGACCGCACGCACGGAGAACTGTATGACTATAAGTTTTTCTGCTTCAACGGCGAACCGCAATACGTGTTTTTTTGCAGTGACCGTAAGAATAAAGTCAAAGCCGATTTTTACGATATGCAGTGGCAGAAGATGCCGTTTCGCTGGCATTATGAAAATTCCGACAAAACGGTGGAAAAACCTGCCTGTTTTGAAGAAATGAAACAATATGCACGCACTTTGTCGGAGGATTTTCCGTTTGTGCGCGTTGATTTTTACGAAGTGGACGGCAAGGTATATTTCGGTGAGTTGACCTTCTTTCACGGCGGCGGTACGGGTGAATTTCATCCGGATGAAATTGACCGGCTGTTCGGGGACAAGATCTGCCTGCCGCAAAAGAATGATCCGTGGAAGATCGTTTTTGAACGTATGGAGGACAAAAAATGAAAGTTTGTTTTCTGATCGATAATTTAGGTTCGGGCGGCGCGCAAAGGCAGATCACGAACGTCGCGTGTTTGATGAAAAAACAGGGAACGGACGTTTCGTTTGTTGTGTACGGCGATGCGGATTTCTTTCTGCCGACCTTGCAAAAAGAAAATATAGACGTGTGCAAAGTGGAGGCTGAAAGTTATTTTGACCGTGTGCGAAAAGTCCGTACGACACTGCGCCGCAGCGGTGCGGATGTTGTGATCTCATTTATGTCCGTGCCGAATATGATCGCCTGCATGGCGGCAATCGGGCGAAAAAAATGGAAACTCATCATCAGTGAACGCAGTTGTACGCCGAGTGTGTTCGGCGGTATAAAAGGGCTTGTTTACAGAATCGTGTCCGTGTTTGCCGACTGCGTCGTGTGCAATTCAAAAAAAGCGGCACAGATGTGGAAACAGTTTTGTCCGCACATGAAAAGTAAAATTGAAGTCATTTACAATGCCGTGAATGACGCGGCTGTATATACACAACCGCAAATCAAAGAAGATGAACCCTACCGTATGACGGTTGCTGCCAGTTTTCAGACGGTCAAAAATCCGATCAGCGTGGTGCAGGCGGTACAGATGCTTGACGAAAACAACAAACGCAAACTGCAATTGCATTGGTTCGGGCGGTTCATTTCCGCCAACGGCGATGACAGCATCTACCGTCAAACGGCGCAATACATTGAACAAAACCGCTTGCAGGACACCGTGATGCTTCATCCCGAAAGCACCGATATTTTTACGGAAATGGCAAAATCGGACTGCGTGGGGCTGTTCAGTTTATATGAAGGTTTACCGAATGTGATCTGTGAAGCCATGACTGTCGGCCGTCCCGTGATGATGACGCCCGTATCCGATCATGATGTGCTCATTGGTGCACAAAACGGTTTTTTATGTACCGATACGGATGCAAGATCAATTGCCGAAGCTTTGACTGCATTTTTGCAAACGGATCGGGATACACTGTTACAAATGGGTAAAATGTCCGCAACAAAAGCAAACGATTTGTTTGCATCCGACGTGGTTTTGGCGCAGTGGATGCAGGTTTGTCGGAAGGAGAACGCAAAATGATTGCATTGAAAAAAGAGAAAGTAACACCGCAGGCACTTGCCAAAGCCGCCAACCGCTTGTGTGCCTGTATGGTCATCTATATTGCGACGCTGTCACTGTCGTTGGTGCCGTTGGGAGATCTCGGTTCCGTACAAAAGTATATCGGTATTCTTGTTTCGGGATTGGGAATCATTTTTGTATTGCCCGTTCTGCCGAAGATCCGGATCGCGCCGATCACATGGATCTGGTTCGGCTTCACGGCGTATATTTTCCTCGGTATGCTGTGGCATCCGGAGCCGAAAAAGGCATTCAACGTCGGCTTTGCCATGGTGCTGGTCTTTGCGGTGTCGGCTTTGTGTGCCTGCGTCAGTTATGAATCCAAACATTTTCGTTGGTTTGAAAACGCACTTGCGTTCAGCGGGCTTGTTGTTGTTGCACTGTTCTTTTTGTTCGGTGAAAAGGTCGGCGGACAACGTATGTCTTTGGTGTTCCCGACAGCGAGTGCCAACAGCAATCAGTTGTCCTGCTATATGCTGATTCCCGCTTTGTCCTTGCTGTGGTTGGTGTTTTCCGAGCGTCCCGCCTGGTTTCGGACGATTTGTTATCTGCTGACTTGTGCGCTTGCTTACGGTATTTTGCTGACGGGATCCAGAGCCGGTTTGCTGTCGTTGGGGATCGGCGTGTTTTTTGTGTTTCTGTGCCATGCATTCAAGTCAGCCAAAAACTTTATTTTTGTTATGCTGATGGGGCTGGTGCTGTTAGGTGTCGTGGTGGTTTGCTATTTGTATTTACTGCCCGAATCCGTGTCCGAGCGTCTGACCATTGAGAGTGCTGTGCAATCCGGCGGCAGTTACCGCGTGCAGATCTGGAGCAGCGGAATTGAAGTTTTCAAACAGGCCGATTGGGTGAAAAAGATCTTCGGTCACGGTGCGGAAAGCATCAATATTTCAAAATTGGTCATGCATAATCAGTTCTTGCAGATTCTGATCGATATGGGTATTTTCGGCTTGGCGGTTTATGTTTCAATGTTGGTTCTGATGGCTGTCACGTTTGTAAAGAAAAGTAAAATGATGTTGTGTGTTTTTATTGCTTTGCAGGTGTATTCCATGTTCGGCAGTTGTTATGCCTACAACAAAGCCTTCTGGTTGCTTTGGTTGTTCGCCGCTGTGTGTGCGGTATCGCACACACCTGTCGAAGAAAGTTCGATGCCGCCGTTTTTGCGTGCTCGGTTGACTATGAAAAAACAGAAAAAGTCTGCTTCGACCGATGCAGCAGGCTGATGCCGTTTGTCATTTCGGTTCAAAAAACAATAAAAATAATTTGATTTTTTGCATGAAAAGAGGAATTTCTTATGTCTATATTTAAGGGTAAGACACTGCTGATCACCGGCGGTACGGGTTCGTTCGGCAATGCCGTTCTGAATCGCTTTTTGCAGACGGATATTGCGCAGATCCGTGTTTTTTCGCGCGATGAAAAAAAGCAGGATGATATGCGCCATGCTTTCCAGAGTCGATATCCCGAACACTATAATAAGATCAAATTCTACATCGGTGACGTCAGGGATCTTTCGAGTTTGCGCAATTGTATGAACGGCGTTGATTTTGTTTTCCATGCCGCGGCACTCAAACAGGTGCCGTCGTGTGAATTCTTTCCGCTGGAAGCCGTGAAAACCAATGTGCTGGGAACGGATAACGTGCTGACCGCCGCGATCGATGCAGGTGTCAAGCGTGTGATCTGTCTGTCCACCGACAAGGCGGCATATCCCGTCAATGCCATGGGGACGAGCAAAGCCATGATGGAGAAGGTCGTGGTTGCAAAAAGCCGTACCGTTTCTGCCGATCAGACCGTCATTTGCTGTACGCGCTACGGCAACGTGCTTTGCAGTCGCGGTTCGGTCGTTCCGCTGTTTATCGATCAGATCAAGAACGGCAAACCCATGACGGTGACCGAACCGAAAATGACACGTTTTATTATGACGCTGGAAGAAGCGGTCGATCTCGTTTTATTTGCTTTTGAACACGGTGAAAACGGCGATATTTTCGTGCAGAAAGCACCTGCAAGCACGGTGGGTGATCTGGCAGTTGCCGTGCGCAATCTGTTTAAGGCCGATGTTCCCATCAAAAAGATCGGCATTCGTCACGGTGAAAAAATGAGCGAAGCGTTGCTGACCAGTGAAGAATGCATGAGTGCGATCGACATGGGGAATTTTTACCGTGTTCCGTGTGACCGCCGTGATCTGAACTATGATAAGTTTTTTGTCGAAGGCGATACGCAACGTGATCCTCTTGAAATTTTTGACAGTGACAATACTGCACTTCTCAGCGTAGAGCAGATCATGGAAAAACTTTTGACATTGCCGTATATCCGCGAAGAAATTGCCGATTGGGAGGCAAAAAAATGAATATTCTCATAACGGGAGCAAAAGGTTTTATCGGAAAAAATCTGATTTGTTCGTTGGAGAATATCCGCGACGGAAAAGACAAGACCACCGCTTTACGTGCGCCGATCGAGATTCTTCCCTTTGATACGGATACGCCGCGGCAATTGTTGGATACATACTGTGCAAAAGCCGATGCCGTGGTGCATCTTGCAGGCATCAACCGCCCGCAGCAGCAAGAAGAATTCATGCAGGGGAACTTTGATTTTACAAAACTGCTGACCGAAACTTTGCAAAAACACGGTAACACCTGTCCTGTGATCGTGTCATCTTCCACCCAGGCAGCACTGGACAATCCCTACGGAAGAAGCAAAAAGGCAGGGGAGGATCTCTTGCGTGAATATGCTCGGCAAACGGGTGCTCACGTTATCATTTACCGATTCACAAATGTGTTCGGAAAATGGTGCAGACCGAATTACAATTCCGTTGTTGCCACATTCTGTCATAACATTGCAAACGGACTTCCCATTCAGATCAACGATCCTGCCACCGTATTAAGGCTAATTTATATTGACGATGTGATCGCCGAACTCATTCGCGCTTTGTGCGGTCAGCCTGCAATGAACGGAGATTTTGCGGAAGTTTCTCCCGTGCATGAGGTGACACTGGGAAAACTTGCCGATCTTTTATATGCATTCAAAGAAAGCCGCAACGATCTCAGCGTGCCCGAATTGCAGGATCCCTTTGTGAAAAAACTGTATTCAACGTATCTTTCTTATCTTCCGCGGGATGCTTTTTCTTATCCGCTGAAAATGAATTGCGATGCGCGCGGCAGTTTTACGGAAATCATCCGTACAGCCGATCGCGGACAGTTTTCTGTCAATATATCCAAACCCGGTATCACAAAAGGCAACCACTGGCATCATACGAAGAACGAAAAATTCCTTGTTGTCAGCGGCAAAGGGGTGATCCGTTTCCGCCGCCCCGATGAAGAAGAAATCATATCCTATTACGTGTCGGGTGACAAGTTGGAAGTGGTGGATATCCCCACCGGATATACGCACAATATAGAAAATTTGGGTGATACCGATATGGTGACATTCATGTGGTGCAATGAGTGTTTTGATCCTTTGCATCCCGATACCTATTTTCTGGAGGTTTAAGATGGCAGAACAAATCAAACTGATGACGATTCTCGGTACAAGACCTGAGATCATTCGCCTGTCCGAAGTCATCAAAAAATGCGACATCTATTTCGATCATGTTCTTGTTCATACCGGGCAGAATTATGACTATACGCTCAATCAGGTCTTCTTTGAAGACTTGGGACTGCGCAATCCCGATTATTATTTGGATGCCGTCGGTGCGCATCTCGGAGAGACCATCGGCAATATCATTGCCAAAAGTTATGCCCTGATGTGTGAAGTCAAGCCCGATGCATTGCTCATTTTGGGTGATACCAATTCCTGCCTTGCCGCCATTTCCGCAAAGCGACTGAAAATTCCCGTGTTTCACATGGAGGCGGGAAATCGCTGTTTTGACGAAAATCTGCCCGAGGAAACCAATCGCCGTATTGTCGATCATATTTCCGATGTCAACCTTTGCTATTCCGAACACGCCAGACGTTACCTCAACCGTGAAGGTACCGCCCCCGAACGCACGTATGTCACAGGTTCTCCCATGGCTGAAGTGCTCAGTGCTAACTATCAAAAGATTCTTGCGAGCAATGCATTGGAACAACTCGGTGTTGAAAAGGGAAAATACTTTCTGCTTTCTGCCCACCGTGAAGAGAATATTGACATCGAATCCAATTTCTTTTCTTTGATGAACGCCGTCAATGCCATGGCAGAGCGTTATGATATGCCTGTTATTTATTCCACCCATCCGCGTTCGGCAAAGTTTATTGAGAGCAGGGGTTTTGTTTTCCACAAAAACGTGCGCAATATGAAACCGTTTTCATTCAGTGACTACAATTGTCTGCAACTCAATGCATTCTGCGTTGTGTCCGACAGCGGAACGTTGCCTGAGGAATCTTCCTATTTTGCCGCACACGGTCATGCTTTTCCCGCTGTGTGCATTCGTACATCCACAGAACGTCCCGAAGCCATGGACAAGGGCAATTTTATCATTGCGGGTATTTCAGCCGACGAAGTGCTCGGTGCGGTGGATACGGCCGTCAAAATGAATGCCAACGGTCACATCGGTCTGCCGGTGCCCAATTACGAAGACGAGAATGTATCCGTAAAAGTAGTCAAGTTTATCCGCAGTTACACGGGAATCGTCAACCGTATGGTCTGGCGCAAGAATTGAGACTTGTGTGTGACGGCCTGCCTTTCAGTAAGATTAAAGATTGCAAAAAGATAATGGAAACGAAAACAAATGCGGCATACTATATATAATTGATAAAAAATACAGGTCGCCGTATTGCTTTACAGATTTTTATTCGCCGTCATTTGCGGCAGAACGGAGGAAGTATGCAGATTCTTGTTATTGAAGACGAGCCGCGCCTTGCGGAAGCGATCGCGCAGATTTTGCGTGAAAAAAAATATATGGTCGATATCGCCAATGACGGCAGAGACGGTTTTGATCTTGCGGTCAGCGGCGTATACGATTGCATTATTCTGGATGTCATGTTGCCCGGTAAGGACGGGTATCAGGTTGCAAGCGAACTGCGTAAAGAACGCATTGCAACGCCCATTCTGATGCTCACGGCAAAAGATTCCGTGGCGGACAAGGTCAAAGGGCTTGATTCGGGGGCAGATGATTATATGACGAAACCTTTTTCCCCCGAAGAACTGTTGGCGCGCATTCGTGCCATGACGCGCAGACAGGGCGAAGTGGTGCTGGATGAACTGGTTTATGAAGATCTTATTCTGAATCTGTCTGCCTATAATCTTGCGTGCAACGGGAAAAGCGTGCATCTGAATTTTAAGGAATTTGAGATCATCCGTATTCTGATGTCCAACCCATCTTCGGTCGTGACAAAAGAAGATCTGATCGTAAAGGTGTGGGGCTACGACTCCAATGCCGTGGATAACAACGTGGAAGTGTATATTTCATTTTTGCGCAAAAAACTGGAGTTCATCGGTTCTTGTGTGGAGATTACGGCACTTCGTAAGATCGGTTACCGTCTTGAGGTGAAAAAGAGTGCTCAATAAACTGCGCAATCGATTTATCTTTATCAATATGCTGTTGGTCGGTGTGATCCTGATTGCATTGTTTGTTGTGATTCTGGCTGTCAATGTTGTGTCCAATTACAACGATCTGACGGAGGCTTTGGAAGATGCGCTGGCGTATGAGATCGATATTCCCGCTGCTTTTTTCATCGGAGATCACGATCACGGGCGGCCGCATGATGATCTCACGCGTGACGTATATGTTGTCAGCGTTTCGCAGGTAGGGCCCTACAGTGACAGCGGTTATGTGGTCGTAAAATCCGTCAATAACACCGTTACTATGGAAGATGATCTGCTCACTGCGGCAATCGGCCGTGTGATGCAGTCGAGCGCAACGGAAGGCTGGTTGGACGATATGAGTCTGATCTATCAGACCGAACAGTTTTTCGGCTCTACACGCATTGCCTTTGCAGATCTTACGCCGTTTTTGAATTCTATAAAGGACGGTTTTGTGAGTCTCGGCAGTATTTGCGTGATCGTTTTTGTCGTTTTCTTCTTTATTTCCAATTTTTTGGCATCCATTGCGTTCAAACCTGCCGAAAAGGCATGGGAGCAGCAGCATCATTTTCTTGCCGATGCCTCCCATGAACTGAAAACACCGCTGACGGTGATCCTTGCAAACAACAACATACTGTTGACACACGGTGAAAAGACGATCGACGAATTGCATAAATGGGTGGAAAGCACCCAAACAGAAGCCGAACACATGAAACGACTTGTGGACGAATTGTTGTTTCTTGCGAAATCGGATGCCGCAAAGAGTGAGATCCCGCGTGAACCGGTTGATATGAGTGAACTTGCTTGGAGCAACATGCTGCAATTGGAGCCGCTTGCATTTGAAAAAGGAATTGCATTTGACGCGCAGATCCAACAGGGGATCACCGTGATCGGTGACCGTACGCAACTCAATCAGTTGTTTCATATTCTTTTGGACAATGCCATCAAGTATGCGGGCGAGGATGGCGCAGTTACTTGGTCATTGGAAAAATATTCAACAGGAAAAACAAAAGTGCAAAATTATGCAAAGTTATGTGTGCACAATACAGGTAAGCCCATTCCGGCCGAAGACCTTCCGCATATTTACGAACGTTTCTACCGTTCCGACCGTGCCCGCAGTGCAGGAAGCGGCTACGGACTTGGTTTGGCGATCGCAAAATCCATTTGTGAAGTACATGAAGCCGATATTTCGGTGGAAAGCACCGCTGAAAACGGAACCACTTTTACGGTGCGTTTCAAGATGTATACAAATAATGTAAAATCCTTTGTATTTTTGTGTTGACAAATACAGAAAAGTATGTATAATTATACTGAAATATGAAAACCTAAGGAGATATATGGCAATGGCTAAAGAAATTAAAAAAATCGTACTTGCATATTCAGGCGGTCTTGACACTTCCATCATTATTCCGTGGCTGAAAGAAAACTATCCCGGCTGTTCCGTCATCGCAGTGTCCGGTGACGTCGGACAGGGGACGGAACTCGACGGTCTTGAAGAAAAGGCAAAGAAAACCGGCGCAGACAAACTGTATGTGCTGGATCTGAAAAAAGAATTTGTGGAAGATTACGTTTTCCCCACCCTCAAAGCAGGTGCCGTTTATGAAGGCGACTATCTGCTCGGTACTTCCTTTGCACGTCCCGTGATCGCAAAGGGCATTGCTGAAATCGCCATGAAAGAAGGCGCAGACGCCATCTGCCACGGTTGTACGGGTAAAGGCAACGATCAGGTTCGTTTTGAGCTGACCATCAAGGCATTCTGCCCCGACATGACCATCATCGCTCCCTGGCGTGTATGGGATATCAAGTCCCGTGACGAAGAGATCGACTATGCCGAAGCACACGATGTTCCGCTGAAGATCAGCCGTGAGACCAACTATTCCAAGGATAAGAACATCTGGCATCTGTCCCACGAAGGTCTTGATCTTGAAGATCCTGCAAATGAACCGCAGTACAACAAGGAAGGTTTCCTTGAAATGGGCGTTTCTCCCGAACAGGCTCCCGATGTGCCCACCTATGTTACCATTTCTTTTGAAAAGGGCGTTCCCGTTGCAATCGACGGCAAAAAGATGGGCGGCGTTGAAATCGTTGAAACGCTCAATAAACTCGGCGGCGAAAACGGCATCGGTCTTGCAGACCTTGTCGAAAACCGTCTTGTCGGCATGAAGAGCCGCGGTGTTTATGAAACTCCCGGCGGCACCATTCTTTACAGAGCACATCAGGTTCTTGAAACCATCACCCTTGACCGTGACACCCAGCACTACAAAGAGATCATTGCCAACCGTTTTGCAGAACTGGTTTACTTCGGTCAGTGGTTCACTCCGCTTCGCGAAGCTCTCTCCGCATTTGTTGACAAAACACAGGAAACCGTTACGGGGGACGTAAAACTCAAACTGTACAAGGGCAACATCATCAACGCAGGTGTGACTTCTCCCTATACGCTGTACGATCCCGAAGTTGCAACCTTCGATGCAGACGAAGTTTACAATCAGGCGGATTCCGCAGGCTTTATCAATCTGTTCGGACTTCCCATTTCCGTCCGTGCAAAACTGGAAGCCAAACGCAACAACAAATAAACTACATAAAGCAAGACAGACGGCGATTTGCTTCGCCGTCTTTTTTGAGAAAAGGTGATTTTTATGGATAAACTCTGGGCAGGCCGTTTTGCAAAAGAATTAGACAGCCGTGCAAACGATTTCAATTCTTCCATCCGTGTGGACAGCCGCATGGTGCGTCAGGATATCAAAGGATCGATTGCCCATGCTACCATGCTCGGTGCTACCGGTATTCTGCCGCAGTCGGAAGTCGATATGATCGTCGAAGGACTTTACGGCACTCTTGCCGACATTGACAACGGCTCTTTGCCGATCGACATGACCGCAGAAGACGTGCATATGTTTGTTGAAAACGAACTGACCAAACGTCTGGGGGATACGGGCAAACGTCTGCACACGGCAAGAAGCCGCAACGATCAGGTGGCGGTGGATGTACGTCTGTATTTGCGTGACGAAGCCGAACAGATCAAAGAATTGCTCCAAAATCTGATTTTGACATTGGCAGAACTGGCAGACGAGAACAAAGCCGTCATTGCACCCGGTTATACGCATCTGCAACGTGCACAGCCCATTGCATTCGGTCATCATCTTGCCGCTTATGCGATGATGTTTGTGCGCGACTACGAGCGTATTGTTGACACTGTTCACCGCATGAACGTTTCGCCTCTGGGCTGTTGTGCGCTGGCGGGCACGGGATATCCCACCGACCGCCGCATGGAGGCACAGCTTCTCGGTTTTGACGGCATCACCCTCAACAGCATGGACGGTGTTTCCGACCGCGATTTCTGCGTGGAACTTGCCAATGCCTGTGCACTGATCATGACACATCTTTCCCGTTTTTCGGAAGAAGTGATTCTGTGGTCTTCGTGGGAATTCAAGTTCATTGAACTCGATGATGCCTTCTCCACAGGCTCGAGCATCATGCCGCAGAAAAAGAATCCCGATATTGCCGAACTCGTCCGCGGAAAATCGGGCAGAGTATACGGCAATCTCATGGCACTGCTCACCATGCTCAAAGGTCTGCCGCTTGCCTACAACAAGGATATGCAGGAGGACAAGGAACTCATTTTCGACAGCGTGGATACCGTCAAGGATTGCCTTGCCGTGTTTGCACCCATGCTTGCCACCATGCGCGTGATTCCCGAAAATATGCGTAAGGCCGCCGCAAACGGCTTCATCAATGCCACCGAATGTGCGGATTATCTCACCCGCAAGGGCTTGCCGTTCCGCACGTCCTATAAGATCACGGGACAGATCGTGGCTTACTGCATTGCCAACGGCAAAACCCTCGAAACCCTTTCCATGGATGAATACAAAGGATTCAGCGATCAGTTTGGCGATGATATTTATGCAAGTGTGGATATGCAACACTGCATCGACATCCGCGTGTCTGAAGGCTGTGCGGGTACACAGTCGGTCGAGCAACAGGTTGCTTACTTGAAAAACTATTTTTCGGAATAAACCAAACATCATTACAGCCGCACCTTTTTTTCGGGTGCGGCTGATTTTTATCTGCATATAAGGATTTCTATTGAGAATAATTGCAGAAATATGCAAAGAATTTGGTTCTTCACGGAAAGTTGGGGGATGCTGCAATTAAATTATGATTTATCGAAATGATTGTGCAAATGGGGGGAGTCAATCATGGGGACGGCTTCTGTGATTGACCATACAAGAATAAAAAAGGTCAATCACATGAACTGTCCCCTGATTGATGATGCACACAAAGCCAAAAGATACAAAAAGCAAAATGATTGAATTGAAAAAGAGAAGTTTTTTCATTTGTTTTCAGTCCGCAAATCAGGGGACAGTTCATGCGATTGCCGTTTGTATATCTGTTTCGGAAATCACAGAAGCCGTCCCCGTGATTGGCTGCTTTGTTGCATAAATCATAATTTATCTTTTTTCAGATC
>JAFQKN010000098.1 GCA_017396895.1 Clostridia bacterium | reverse complement strand
TTTGTTTTCACTCTGCAAATCAGGGGACAGTTCATGCGATTGCCGTTTGTGTATCTGTTTCGGCAATCACAGAAGCCGTCCCCGTGATTGGCTGCTTTGTTGCATAAATCATAATTTATCTTTTTTCCGATCCCCCAACTTTCCGTGAAGAACCCAAAAAAAGGATCGTTGTAAATAAAACTGTGTAAGCCCGTGCAAAAACAAAACCGTACCGGAGGTGAAACACTTCCGATACGGTTTCGTTGTTATTGGGGATGTACTTTATTTTGCAAGTACCTTGAACCAGTCTTCGGCTTTTTCGAGGTTGACCGAAGCGCGCAGGATCTTTCTTGCATGGGCAACTTCGACCACGGCACCGCCGTCCACGCAGGCGGCTGTGTCCTGTGCTTCGGTGAATGTTTCGAGGTTGACCGCTTTGCGCAGTGCAAGGCGTGCATCAGACGTGGCGATCTCACCGTCGCCGTTGATGTCACCGAGAACGGAAAGGATCATTTCGGTGCCGTCGGGCAGAACGAGTTTGTCGCCCGTGCCGATCTTTTCATTCTCTTTCTTTGCGGTGCCGTCGGCTTTGGTCAGTTTGGCACCTGTGCCTGCCTGTTGCAGAATGTTCTGCACCGTTGTGTCGGCAAGACCGATGAGAGCATTGTCCTTTACAAAAGCAGTCGTGCCGTCAAACCGATCTTCCGGTGCCGTGCCCAACGACACGAACGTGTGGCCGTGTTTTTCGGCATACGCCTGTGCGGTGGAATTGTCATAACCGTAAATGGTGGCGGTCGTGGGAATATTAAACCCATCAATGGCACATTCAGGATTCAGAATAGTAATCGAAGTCAGTGAACGGTATATGAAAACATCCTGCCCGATGTTTGTAACGCTGCTTGGGAATGTAACCGAGGTCAGAAAAGTGTTACCGGAGAACGCAACACCGGAAAACGCGGAATCAGCAATCGTTCTTGTACCTTCTTTGACGGTGTATGCACCGGAAAGTTCGGTTTTTGCTTTGATTAAATGATTCCCAATGTAAAGCACATTATTTTCCCAATTATTTGCATTATTGTAATATGCAGTATTGTAGAATGCACTATTACCGATGCTGGTGACGCTGTCGGGAATGGTAATCGAAGTCAGCGCGGTGCAAGCGAAGAATGCATTATCACCGATGCTGGTGACGCTGTCGGGAATGGTAATCGAAGTCAGTGCGGTGCAAGCGGAGAATGCACTATCACCGATGCTGGTGACGCTGTCGGGAATGGTAATCGAAGTCAGTGCGGTGCAAGCGGAGAATGCACCATCACCGATGCTGGTGACGCTGTCGGGAATGGTAATCGAAGTCAGCGCGGTGCCAGCGAATGCACCACCGATGTAGGTAACGCTGTCGGGTATGGTAATCGAGGTCAGCGAGGTGCAATTTCCGAACGCACCATCAGCAATCGCTTTTGTGCCTTCTTTAATGCTGTACGCACCGGAAAGTTCATTTTTAACTTGAATTAAATGATTTCCGATATAAAGCTCATTATTTTTCCAGTTATTTGTATTATTGTAATATGCAGTGTTTTCAAACGCAGAGTTCCCGATGCTTGTAACACTATCCGGTATGATGATGTCGGTAAGCGAAGTACAATAACTAAATGCACCATCACCGATGCTGGTGACGCTGTCGGGAATGGCAATTGAAGTCAGCGAGGTGCAATTGGTGAACATAAAGTCTCCGATAGTTGTAGTGCCGCCGAGAATAGTAACCGAGGTCAGTGAGGTGCAACCGCTGAACGCAGAAACCCCGATGCTTGTAACACTACCCAGAATAGTAACCGAGGTCAGTGAGGTGCAAAACCAGAACGCATTGCGGCCGATGCTTGTCACGCCGGCGGGAATGGAGATGCTCGTGAGAGAATCACAATCATCGAACGCAGACCCCCCGATGATTGTCACACTATCCGGTATGATGATGTCGGTAAGCGAAGTACAATAATGAAATGCATACCATCCGATGCTCGTTACGCTGTCAGGAATGGTAACCGAGGTCAGCGAGGTGCAATCGGAGAACGCAGAATCACCGATGCTTGTAACCGGATAGCCGTCTATCTCCGACGGAATGGCAAGCACCTCTGCCGATCCTGTGTAGTCGGTTATTTGCGCTTCGCCGTTTGATACGGAGTATTCAAAGTCTCCTTGTGTTTCCGCTTTGGCTGTGAAATTAAATCCGATGTCCGGCAGGTTGATTCCCGTAAATCCAGCCAAGGGTGCTACCGTGAGCAGCATGAGTGTTGCAAGGATGCTTGCAAGTGCTTTTTTGATTGTCTGATTCATTTTTTTGTTTACCTCCTTAAAGTAAAAAAGTGCGCAGCCGAAGCCACGCACCGAAAAATGCACAACTCCGATTGCTGCGACACAAGTTTTGGACACACTACGAGTTTGTAAGAATGTCAAAACAGAGTATGCACTTTTACCAAGAGGTAAAAATACAAACTCGACCTGTGTGTCGCTTATTTACTTGTGTCGCACGTTCCATTTTATCACGGAACGGCTGAAATTGCAAGCGAAAAGATGCTTGTACTGTTATTTTAGGTAATATGTTGCCTAAAGTCAATAGTAAATATCTTACCTATGATAAATTTGTTACATAATAACAAAGCAGAGGTAAGGGAAGTTATGGAATATTACGAAAGAATCAGAGCCATCCGTGAAGATCGGGATATGAAACAAAGTGAAGTTGCCGCTTTATTGGGCACGGATCAAAGCTATTACAGCAAATACGAGCGCGGTGTGCACCCCATGACCGCCGTACAGATCAAAAAATTGGCTCTCTTTTTCAATGTTTCCGCCGATTATCTGCTGGGCATCACCGACACCGCCGCTCCGATTTTTTGAATATGAAAAAACCTTTTTCTTTTTTAATCCGAAAAAGTGTGTAAAATAAGGGTAGTTTTTATCTGTATAGGAGTAAAAACTTTTGAAAACATGGGTAGTTTTTACCTATATGAAAGTAAAAACTCTTGACATTCGGGCAGTTTTTCGGTATCATAAAGGAGAAAGAGGTGGTCAGAATGATTATAAGACACGATTATCTCAATGCCGTAAAGCCCTTTATTGATGTACCGCTTGTGAAAATTCTTGCCGGTGTTCGCCGTTGCGGCAAATCCACTATTTTTGAAATGCTCGTGCAGGATTTTTCGGAAAAGGGCATTGCACGGGAAAATCTGATCGAACGCCGATACAACACCCCCGTGTATGAGGATTTTTCGGCAAAAGAGATGTATGCCGATTTGCTGAATGCGATCTGCGGCAAGGGCAGATGCTATCTGTTTCTGGATGAGGTACAGGAAATAAGCGGTTGGGAAAAGGTCGTCAATACGTTTCTGGAAGATCATGACGTTGATATTTACGTTACAGGCTCAAACTCCAAACTGATGTCGGGTGAAATTTCAACCTATTTAACGGGACGGTATGTTCTGATCCCCGTTTATACGCTTTCTCTGAAAGAATATCTCACATTCAAAAATAAGGATGCCGCCGCTGCAAGGGAAGTGTTTGATGAATACGTGCAATACGGCGGTTTCCCCGTGATCGGTATCAGTCATTTTGATACGCGATCTGCTTATCAGGTCGTGGAGGGCATTTATGCATCCGTTATCACAAGGGATATTTCCAAACGTCACGAAATCAGAAACAAGGAACTGTTTGACCGCGTGGTGCGTTATATCGTTGAAAACGTAGGTAAAACCTTTTCCGCTTCTTCCGTTGTGAAATTTCTGAAAAGCGAAAACAGGAATCTTTCCGTGGAAACCGTTTACAATTATATTCTTTGGCTTCAGGAAGCCTTTATCATTTATCCGTGCAAACGGTATGACCTGCAAGGAAAATCGGTGCTCAAAACGCAGGAAAAATATTATCTTTCGGACATCTCCATAAAATACAGCCAAATGGGATTTGACCGAAAAATGTTGTCTGCCATGTTTGAAAATATTGTTTTTCTTGAAATGAAACGCAGAGGATATGATGTTTATATCGGCAAAAATGACACAAAGGAAATCGATTTTGTCGGTGTTCGCAGGGATGAAAAAATTTACGTGCAGGTCTGCGTGCAACTGCCGGATGAATCAACAAGAGAGACTGACAATCTGCTTGAACTCAAAGACCATTATCACAAGTACGTCGTTTGCCGCGATCCGCTTGCCGTCGGCAATGAAAACGGGATTGCAATTATGCATATTGCAGATTTTTTGATGCAGGAAAACTGGTAAATACGAAAAACCGTACCGGATATTACATCCGATACGGTTTTGTTTTGCGTTTCTCAGTCGATTTCGACCTGGATCTTCATGTTGCGGCGGTTGGCGGTGGAGCGCATAACGGTGCGGATCGCTTTTGCAATGCAACCCTGCTTGCCGATGACGCGGCCCATGTCGTCCTCTGCAACGTGCAGATGATACACAACAACGCCTTCTTCGTTGATCTCGTCTTCGGTCACGCTGACTGCGTCGGGAGCTTCAACAAGGCCCTGTGCGATGGTGATGAGCAATTCTTTCATGCTGTGTAATCCTTCCGAGTGGCTTAGTCGATGATGCCGTTCTTCTTGAGCAGGCTCTTGACGGTGTCGGTGGGCTGTGCGCCGTTGGCGATCCACTGCTTTGCCTTGTCAGCGTCGATCTTCACGGTGGAAGGTTCGGTCATGGGGTTGTAGTAACCGATTTCTTCGATGAATCTGCCGTCACGGGGATAACGGGAATCCGCAACAACTACACGATAGAAGGGAGCTTTCTTTGCACCCATGCGACGAAGTCTGATTTTTACTGCCATTTTATGGTACCTCCAAAAATAATAATACAAATTTTATTTATTCAAACGCTTTCTGCATTCAAATCGTACTTAAAAACCGCCTGTGGGCATTCCGCCCATGGGGGGCATACCGCCCGGGCCGCCGGGCATTCCGCCGGGGAACATGCGCTTCATTTTTTTCTTGTTGCCCTTGCCGTTCATCTGCTTGAACATTTTCTGCATCTGTTTGTATTGCGAAAGCAGACGGTTGACGTCCTCCACCTGCATTCCGCAACCTGCGGCAATGCGGCGTTTACGGGAGGGATTGATGATCTCGGGCTTTTTGCGTTCCTGCGGTGTCATGGAACGGATGATGGCCAGCGTTTTGTCGATGCCGCTTTCGTCCACGTCCGTATCTTTGAGTTTTCTGCCGACACCGGGAATCATGGACAGAAGATCTTTCATACTGCCCATTTTGCGCAGTTCAAGCATCTGATCCATCAGATCGTTGAGGTCGAACTTGTTCTGCATGAGTTTGCGTTCAAGTTCTTCCGCTTTCTTTTCATCGAGTGCCGTTTCGGCTTTTTCAATGAGGGACAGCACATCGCCCATGCCGAGGATTCGGCTTGCCATACGGTCGGGATGGAAGATATCAAGATCGTCCAGTTTTTCACCGATACCGACGAATTTGATCGGCTTGCCCGTAACGGCTCTTGCGGAAAGTGCCGCACCGCCGCGGGTGTCACCGTCCAATTTTGTAAGAACAAGACCGTCGATGCCCAGTGCTTCATTGAATGTGGATGCCACGTTGACCGCATCCTGACCGAGCATGGAGTCGATCACCAGCAGGATCTCGTGGGGCTTGACTTCCGCTTTGATGTTTTTCAGTTCTGTCATCAACGCTTCGTCAATGTGCAGACGGCCTGCCGTGTCAAGGAACACATAGTCGTAACCGTGGTCTTTGGCCAGTTTGACGGCTTCTTTTGCGATGGTCACGGGATTTTCCTTGCCCATCTCGAAGACCGGAACGCCAACCTGCTCACCCACGACCTGCAACTGTTTGATTGCGGCCGGTCTGTAAATATCGCAGGCGGCAAGCAAGGGACGGTGGCCCTGCTTTTTTAAGAATTTTGCAATTTTTGCGGCATGGGTGGTTTTACCTGAACCCTGCAAGCCGCAAAGCATGACGATTGTAGGCGGATGGGAAGCATTTGCAAGTCTTGCCTGCGTGCCGCCCATGAGTGCGGTCAGTTCTTCGTTGACGATCTTAATGACCATCTGTGCGGGTGTCAGACTTTCCATAACACGCGCACCGATCGCCTTTTCGGTCACCTTTGCGGTAAAGTCCTTGGCCACTTTGTAGCTGACGTCCGCTTCAAGCAAAGCCAGACGGACTTCTCGCATTGCGTCCTTGACATCCGCTTCGGTCAGCGCACCCTTGCTTTTCAGTTTCTTAAACGCTGATTCAAGTTTGTCGGAAAGACCTTCAAAAGCCATACTTTACTCCGTTTCTGCCGCTGTACATATTAAGAAATAAACGGAACAGCGGCTTTCCGTTTGCTGCAATGCTCCTTATTCGGAAAGGGACATTGCGATGGATTGAATGCGGACGGTCAGATCGTTGATCTTTCTTGAAAGTCCGCAGGAGAGATTTTCTTGGTTGATTTCTTCCGCGCATTCGATGATCTCGTTAATGCCTGCCTGCATGGTCTGGAAACGGCTGACAAGACCGAGCCGTTCTTCCATTTCCGTCAATTGCACTTCCGCACGTTTGATGGAATCGCGCACGCCCTGACGGGTGATGCCGACATTCTGTGCGATCTCGGCCAGGGACAGATCATCGTTGTAATAGTAATCCAGAAATTCGCGTTGCTTGGGTGTGAGCATATCGCCGTAGAAGTCAAGCAACAGGATGAGGTCAAGATTTTTGGCCACAATAAACGCTCCTTCGGTGTAAAGATGTGAACTTTACAGACGGCATTATAATACAAATAAACCGCGTTGTCAAGAGGAAAATCTGACAACGCGGAAATGTTAACAATTGTAAAGGGGAAATGCTTTACAATTGGTTTTTTCATGCTCTGAATGCGCCCCTGTTTTTGTAAGTTGAGTTGACATTTTTGAGTTTTTTGCATATAATATAAGCAGAATCTTACAAAAGGAGTGAAACATAATGGCGGTACTTTCTGTGCAAACGGTAGCCCGGCAAATGAGTCCCGTTTTTAGAAGTTACGGTGTGCGTCGTGCGGTTTTGTTCGGTTCTGTTACAAAAGGAACCCACACCGAAAAGAGTGATTTGGACGTATTGGTGGATAGTCGTCTGACAGGCCTGCGTTTTGTCGGATTGCTTGAAGCATTGCAGCAGGTAACGGGTATGCGCGTTGATTTATTGGATGTTTCACACCTTGAACGCGGCTCGACAGCAGAGGAAGAAATTGAAAGATCGGGTGTGGTGATTTATGAGGAATAAAGCAATTATTCAAAAAATGATCGGTTATATTGACAAGATCATGGGGTATTGCATGCAGGCGGATTACGATTCGTTTGTTTCTGCGCCGCTTTTAATGGAAGCTTGTGTGTTTAATCTGAGCCAATTGGGTGAAGCAGTTTGCAAACTTGACGATTCATTTTGTGATTTGCATCCGGATATTCCGTGGAGGGAAATGCGAGGTTTGCGTAATCGGATCGTCCATGATTATGACGGCGTGAAACCGATCCTTGTATGGGAGATCATTGAAACTGATTTGCCGATGCTCAAAACGGTGTTGTCGGCATTGCTATGATGACAGAAAAAGAGGGCGTTCATTGCGAACAGCCCTCTTTATTTACTTTATAGGAAACTGCGTTTCCATAAAGCAAAAATATTGTATGTCCCTGCGAACGCACGCTTCACGTGCTCGGAGATGGACAAATCGAAAACGGTCGCCGTAGGCATACGGCGAAGCCGTTTTCTTGTAATGATTTATGCAATTGCGTAATTGAGCACAACTGCCTTTCTGCCTTCGGGGAAGGAAACGGAATAAGCACCTTGCATCAACTGTTCACCGCTGAAGGACGCCTGTGCGTCGGGTGTATCAACATCCGTGACCGTGTATACGGCATCTGCCTGCAGACCGCTGAAATACACGGTAAAGGAATCCGCTTCATGTTCGGCATGGGCATAGATCAGCGCGCATCCTGCGGTTTTGTCACCGTATTGCATGGCGGTGATCTTCTTGGGATCGGTGCCGCCGAAGGAAAGCGGGAAGAAGTTTTGCATCTGTGCTTCACGTTCGGCACGGTAGCCGTCGAGTGCGGTAACGGGTGTAGCCATGGGGACTTGCAGAATGGGCATGATGGAACTGCGCATACCGTATTCGGTGTCGAAGTTGATAAATGTGCCCGAGACGGGAAGCCAGAAGGAAAGGCCGTAGGTGTGTGCCTGCGTTGCATCCAACAGATCCGGTAAAGTCTGATCGCAGTTGTAGTCACTGCGCCACATGGGAACACTGCGGCGTGCCATTTCCAGATCCAGACGTCTGCCGCCGCTTGCACAGTTGTCCATCACGAGATCGGGAACGGCCGCAAAGAGACCGTCGAGATATGCATACAGCCCTGTGATGTAATGATTTTCGGCAAAACCGATGCGGCCGCCGTTTGCATACAGATCCTGATGTTGCCAGTATTCCGTCGGGCTGAAGTTGAAGTCCTGTCTGTAAACGGCAACACCGTTTTCAATGAGGGAAGAAGCGATGTAGTCGCTCAAAAACGCGCAGGCTTCTTCATCTCCGAGGTTCCACATTACGTTCTGGTTGAAATCCGCTTTCGGATCAAGATCGACCAGCCAGTTTTCATGTTGCGAACCGACACTGTAAAGATAACTGTCGGAAGTCAGACGTTCGGGTTCATACCACAGCACAACGCCCACGCCGTTTTCGGCACCGTAATCCGCAATGGCTTTGATGCCGCCGGGGAAGCGTGTTTCGGAGGTTTTCCAGTTGCCGACACCGTCTGCCCAACTTTCCTCACAGCCTGCATACCAGCCGGCATCCATCCAGTAGTTGTCAAGATACGGATATTTGGTTTTGTCAAACTGCTCGAGATCGTAGAATATCTCATCCGCTGTGCGTGTGTTGCTCACGAACAGGATGTCCATATTGTTCTGTACGGTGGGTACGTTTTCGGGATAAACGCAATCCATGATCCAACTGCGGAATGCGTTGAAGCCCTTGACGGGATTATCGTTGTTATAGAACGTCAGAGAAACCAGCGGTGTGCGGATGCTTTCGCCGGGTTCGAGATAACCGAGCAGGTTTTTCTGTTTTACACCGATCTGCACACCGTTGCGGCTGTCTTTGAACGTGGCTTTCCACAGACCTGACCAACCGATGCCCAGAATCATACCGCCGTCCGTACCGTTGAGGTTAAAATAAGGCAAAAATTCCGTGGTGGAGCGACCGTCCTTGGCGGCAACGGTCATCGGGAACAGAAGATCATCGTGCAACATGGTAAAATCTTCTGCATTGCTTTCGCTGCCGCGGCTGAAAAAGACCTGTGCATCTTCAACAGGCAGCGTGCAGTTTGCCGCATAAAAGCCGGAGATCACTCCGGAACGATCTCCCGAGATGTTCTGCAGGGAGACCGTCCATTCGCAGGTTGCGTTTTCAACGTAGATCGTGGCTTCTACCGTTGCCTGCAAACAGGCATTTTCGTTTGTCAGTGTAATCAGGGATGTTTCGCCGCCTTTGCGGTTTTCTGCGGCAGGAGAGACGGAAAACTGCCAATCGGAAAGTTGTATGGAAAGCGGAATTCCGTTTACGGAAAAATCATAGGCGGGGGTTTTTCCGTTGGTGCCTGCATAAAGCACGTTTTCTTCGTACCACGTGCGGCAGGCGGCTTTTTCTGCTTCGCTCACCGCCAGTTCTTCGGCAGACAGGGAGGTGAAGTTGACATCCGTGTCATATCGGATGTAGCGGATTTCTTCACCGAGATCGGCACCGCTGAACAGCAGTGTAAAAAATGCAAGAATCATTGAAACGAATTTTTTCAGTGTTGAAAACATAACGGCCGTTCCTTTCTGTTGGTTTATTTCAACGTCACGATCGTGACACCGTTTTCACCTTCGCCGTAAAGTCCGGGACGGTGGGATTTGACAAATTTGTTGTTTTTGAGGTGTTGCTGTACCGCTTCACGCAGAACGCCTGTGCCCTTGCCGTGAATGACCGTGAACTCCTGCAAGCCCGAAAGAAGCATATGGTCAATGAATGCATCAAGCGTAAACAGGGCTTCTTCCTTGTTCATGCCACGCAGATCCACACGGTTTTCGGCACTGGCGGTAAGCCTTGATTCGCTTCTTGCCACGGTGGGGGCCGAAACGGTCTTTTTCTTTTCCTTTTTTTTCTCCAACAGACGCAGACGTTCAAGTTTTACGCGCATTTTGGCCGCACCTGCAAGCACTTCCACGTTGCCTTTACGGTCAACAGGGGAGATCACATCCGCTTCTCTGCCGATGTCGGCAATCAGAACGCGGTCTCCTGCAACAAGAGGACGGGGCAATACATAACCGTCATCCTCATAAAGTGAGGTCACCACGGGATTGACAATGCCGTCGAGTGTGGAGAGGTTCTTTTTCATGGACGAACGTGCTTTTGCGGCAAGGTCGGATGCATCTTTTGCCGTGCGCATATCCTTGCGGAAGCGTTCGACCTCCATGAGCAGTGCATTGGCTTCGCGGCGTGCGTTTTCGGTGATCCGCATAGCTTCTGCCTGTGCTTTTTCGTATTCGCGTTTGCGAAGATCCTCGGCTTCCGCGAGTTTCTTTTCCGCTTCCGCGAGTTTGCGTTCGGCTTCTGCCATGCGCTCTGCAACGGCATCGCGTTCGTGTTCCATCTGTAAACGGCTGGATTCAAGCGAATCCACAACGTCTTCAAATTTCAGATCGTCCGTTTCCACGAGTTCCTTTGCACGAAGGATCACGTCCATATCCATGCCGAGCCGTTCGGTGATGGCAAAGGCATTGCTTCGTCCCGGAACACCGATGAGAAGTCGGTAGGTCGGACGAAGGCTCTGTACATCAAATTCACAACTGCCGTTTTCCACACGGATCGTTTGCAGTGCGTACGCCTTGAGTTCGGCATAGTGCGTGGTGGCGGCGATCTTACTGCCGTTAAAATGCAATCTTTCGAGGATCGCCATGGCGAGTGCGGCACCTTCCACGGGATCCGTTCCCGCGCCGAGTTCGTCAATGAGCACAAGGCTTTCGGTGTCGCTTTCTTTTATAATAGAAATAATATTTGTCATGTGTGCCGAGAATGTGGACAGGGATTGCTCAATGCTCTGTTCATCCCCGATATCGGCAAACACTTTGCGGTAGATGCAGATCTTCGTTTCGTCCGCACACGGTACCATCAATCCGCAGGCGGCCATCAGTGTCAAAAGCCCCAATGTCTTGATGGAAACGGTCTTACCGCCCGTGTTCGGGCCTGTGATGACAAGCGTATCAAAACGGTCTCCCAGAGAAATATCAATGGGTACGACTTTTTTCTTATCCAACAGGGGATGCCGCGCTTTGTTGAGTTGTGTAATGCCGTCCTCGTTCAGCGTGGGTACGCTTGCGTTCATATCGTAGGCAAGTCTTGCCTTGGCAAAGATCAGATTCAGTTCCACCAGACACTCGTAACTGTTTTTGAGTGTATCGGCAATTTCACCTGCCTGTGCGGAGAGTTCTGCAAGAATACGGTCGATCTCCTCGCGCTCTTTGCCTTGCAGAACGCGGATCTCATTGTTGGCTTCCACCACCGCCATGGGCTCGATAAATACAGTGGAGCCGCTGCCCGAGGTATCATGTACAAGCCCCGGCACATTGCCGCGGAACTCGTTTTTGACGGGCACGACGAAACGGCCGTTGCGCTGGGTGATGATGGCATCCTGCAAATACTGTTTGTAATGTGCGGAATGCACCATGCCGTCTAATTTATCGCGGATGTTCTGTGCCTGCTGACGCATTTTGCGGCGGATGTCGGCAAGTGCGGGTGAGGCGCGGTCGCTCATTTCTTCTTCGCTGACGATGGATTGCAGAATGGTTTCTTCCAACAATCTCTGCGGCATGAGCGCACCGAACAGAAGATCCAGGCAACTGTCGGCGCCCGGCTGACGGAAACGCCATTCCGAAACCGAACGCACCACACGAAGATCCTCCGCAATGTCCAGCAATTCGCGCATGGTCAGCGCACCGCCCGCACTCGCACGGAACAGGGCGTTGTTTACGTTTTTCATACTGCCGAACGAAGGACCGCCGAATTTGGCAAGCAGCAGATACGCCGCTTCCGTCTGATTCATCAGTGCCTGTGCATCCGCAAGGCTCGTGACGGGCAGAATACGCTCGGCTTCCCATTTCGCATCTTCGCAGGTGGTCAGTTCCGCAAGTCTCGTGAGCACCTTGTCCAGTTCAAGGGCTTTATAATGTCTGTTTTCGCTTACTTTCATGGTAAAAACTCTTTTCAAAAAGGAATTATCCATAATTATACTCTATTTTGCGTTGCAATTCAATCATTTTATTTCGTCTGCGGATTCACTTCCGCGTGCGTGCTGTTTTTTGGTTCTTTGCGTAAAGTTGGGGGGATTACAAAATAAGATAAATTATGATTTACAAGTTCTAAACGCAAAACGCAAAACGCTAAACGGGCGAAAACAATTTGTTTGTTTTTTCATTTTTACTTTGCGTTTTATCGTTCTTTTTTTGTCAATTTCACTACAAATGACAGTAAAACTTACTGTTTCAGTCGTTTAGCGTTTAGCACTTAGAACTTAGCACTTAAATTATGATTTATGCACATAAATCATAATTTACGCTTTCTCTGTTTAATACATCAACCCTCAGTTTTTCGTGAGTATCCGGTTTTTTTTATGCATTGCAATGCGGAAAACTCTTGAAAAGAGAAAGTATTATACATTACGATGTAGAAAACTATTGCAAAACGGGAAGTTTTATGCATTGCAATGTAGAAAACTATTGATTTTTTTCTTGTAAATGTGGTATACTGTAAACAGCTCAAAGGCGACGGAGGCGTTTTTTATGTTGGTAGACAGAAAAGAATATATGGATAAACTGATTGCTTTTCGGGAAAAGCAGATCATAAAGGTGGTTACGGGTATTCGCCGTTGCGGAAAATCCACGCTTCTGGAAATGTTTCAGACATATCTGAAGCAGCAGGGTGTGGACGAAAAACAGATCATTGCGATCAATTTTGAGGATTTTGATTTTAATGATCTGCGTGACGGCATGAAACTGTATGCCTATATCAAAGAACGTCTGGTCGCGGACAAAACGACGTATATCTTTTTGGATGAAGTGCATCACGTTGCGGATTTTCCGCGTGTGATCGACAGTTTGTACGTCAAAAAAGGTGTGGATCTGTATGTTACGGGCTCGAATGCGTATATGCTGTCCGGAGAAATTGCAACTTTGATTGCCGGTCGTTATGTGCAGATCGAAATGTTACCGCTGTCTTTTAAGGAGTATGTGCAGAGTACGGGCAGCGAAACGGATCTTGCAAGAAAATATACTGCGTATCTTGAAAACAGCTCTTTTCCCTTTGCGTTGGAATTGGCAGGACAGCCCAAAGCAATAAGGGATTATCTTGACAGTTTGTTTGATACCGTTGTTATTAAAGACATCGTACAGCGTAAAAATATTACCGACGTTATGATGCTCAAAAGTGTTTTGCGTTTTCTGTTCGATAATATCGGCAGTCCCTTGTCTTCCAAAAGAATTGCGGATACAATGACTTCCGACGGACGCAGGACGGATGTGCGAACCATTGAAAAATATCTGGAAGCACTGGCGGAAAGTTATGTTATCTATCAGGCAAAGCGTTATAATATCAAAGGAAAACAGTATTTGCAGACGTTGGAAAAATATTACGTTGTGGATATCGGTATGCGTTATATGCTGTTGGGGAGCCGATCGGCAGACGTGGGGCATATTCTTGAAAACGTGATCTATCTGGAACTGTTACGCCGCGGTTATGAAGTATTCGTCGGTAAAGTTGACGATACGGAAGTGGATTTTGTCGCAATGGACGGCAAAAAAACGGTTTATTTGCAGGTCGCCGCTACGGTGCGTTCCGATGCCACTCTGAAAAGGGAATTGGCACCTTTGAAAAAAGTGCAGGACAATTATCCGAAAATCATTCTGACACTGGACGAAGATCCCGAAGCGGATTACGGCGGCATCCGCCGTATCAACGCCTTGGATTGGTTGCTCGGAAGAACGGAATAAAGACAGCAATACAGTAAAACCCCACTCCGTCGTTGTGACAGAGTGGGAGTTTTTTGCTTATCTCAGAGAGTTTTACGGAACGATCAGCAAACTTCCGTTCCGCCGACACTGCGGATGGAAAGCACATGGCAGGCACCTGCTCCGAAAACGGATTCAAGGGTGCTTATGTAGCAATCGAGCAGGTCATTGGGAACAAAGGCCTGGATGGTGCCCGCAAAGCCGCCGCCGTGTACACGCCATGCGCCTTTGCCGTTGAGCACGCTGTCGCTGAGGGCGAGTGCAAGGGAGACGGGCTGACCGGCATCCTTGATCTTTACGAATACGTTCTGGTTATACATATAAGAGGAGTTGCCGCTTTCAATGACGTACTTTTTGAATGTTTCAAAATCTCCGTCCTTGAGTGCGGCGGCTTCTTTTTCTACACGGTGGTTGTCGTTGAAGAAGTGAATGGCACGAAGGCAGGCGCGTTCACCGCATTTTTCGCGTACGAGTGCCATGTTTGCAAAGAATTCTTTTTCGTCCGTTTCACGCAGACATGATTTGCCGAAACAGGCGGCAACGGCTTCCATTTCCTTGCGGATGGCGGCGTATTCGTCCGTCAGATCCGCATGGCTGGCTCTGGTATCGGTGATAACGAGTGCGTGACCGCAACTTGCAAAGTCGAAAGAAACGGGGGTGATTACGGGCTTTTCCGTATCTGCAAAGTCGATCTGCACGAAGCCGCCGACCGAGCAGGCGGTCTGGTCCATCAATCCGCAGGGCTTTCCGAAGAAAACGTTCTCGGCGTACTGCGCGATCTTTGCGATCTCCACGGCGGAAATTTTGCCGTCGTTGTACATATAGTTGAAGATCGTGCCGACCAACACCTCGAATGCGGCAGAGGAAGAAAGACCGCTGCCTGCAATGACCTTGTTGGTGGTCACGCAGTCAAAACCGCCGATCTTGTAGCCCAACTGCACAAAACGGGCGGCAACACCGCGGATGAGAGATGCGGAGTGCTCTTTTTCGTCTTCCAAGGGGGTAAGAACGGACAGATCCACAACGTCCTCTTTGGGATATTCAACGCTTTTCAGACGTACGGTGTTGTCGGCGTTTGCACTCACGCAGGCAATGGCGTCCAGATTGATGCCGGCCGCAAGCACACAGCCTTTGTTGTGATCTGTGTGGTTTCCGCAGACTTCGGTTCTGCCCGGGGCGGAGAAGAAACGAATGTTGTCTCTTTCGCCGTAAACGGATGCAAATGTTTCTGACAGAGACACGTATCTGTCGCGCTGTTCACACAGTTCGGTTTCGCTGTACAAACGGGACAGTGCGCTGTCAAAACTTCCGCTTGCAATGTATTGTTTCATTTCGGTTGTGTTTTTCATTTCGGTACGTCCTTTCAAGTGTGATTATTTTATTTTCCTGTTTTGTTTTCAAATCCTTTGGGGGGTGCTTTCCTGGAGGCGATCATCTCCTGCAGATGCACGGTCAGCGCAATGATTGCATGGAAACCGAGCAGGGAAATGCCTGAAAGCGTCAACAGTACGATGATGGGAGCCAGGAAGGAGGGGGACAGCGGGTCGGTCGCACTGCGGCCGATGAAGCTGTATGTGAGGATACGCGGCGAGATGCCTGCAAGAGAGATGATCATATATTTTTTGAACGGGAAATACATGGAGCCGTAGATCTGACTGACGGAATTGGGCGGTACACCGGGGAACAGACGGAATAAAAACAGCAATACCGAATTGCTCAGCCCGTTCTTTTCGAGAATGGTATCAAAAATCGGGTATTTTCGCAACAGTTTCAGCGTGTAGCCTTCACCCATTTCTTTCCCTGTGTAATACCGTAACGCAATGCCCAGCGCCATGCCGCACATATTGATGAAAAATGCCGTCCACGCATTAAAAACAACGCCGCTGATGACGAGAATGACGCTCTGCGGATAAAACGGCAACAGGCATCGCACCAAAAACAGCAGGAACAGTACAATAACGATCATCCACCTGTCTTGCAACGTGGTGATCTGATATTCAAAATCCTCAAGGTATACCAACCACTGTGCATATTTTTCCTGCACCGGCTCCAGATACATCAGAAAACTGACAATCAGCAACACAGCCGCTACAACGAGCAGCGTAATGCCGTATGCTTTTGTGATTCTGCCGGCCCATTGCTCCGGCGTGTATTTCTTCTTCAAAAAATCACCAACCTACAGTATATAATATTTTTACATAGAGGTCAATCTTTTTTGTCAAAAACACTTTCTATTGTGAAATAAATCGTGTATAATACAAAAAAACAGTATGGAGGGAAGTATATGAAAGCCGTAATTCTGGATGGTTTTTGTGAAAATCCGGGGGATCTTTCGTGGGACGGTGTTGCGAACCTGTGTGAACTGACCGTATATGACCGCACGCAACCGCAGGATGTTGTCGCCCGTGCACAGGGGGCGCAGATCGTGGTCGTCAACAAAGTACCGCTGACGCGGGAGATCATTGAGCAACTGCCCGACTTGCGATTTGTGGGGATCCTTGCAACCGGATATAACATCATAGATATTGAATGCTGTTCCGAACGCGGCATTCCCGTTGCCAATATTCCCGCTTATTCCACCGACAGCGTTGCTCAATATGTGTTCAGTTTCATCCTTGCACACGCATCAAAGGTGAGTGAACATTCTGCGGCGGTGCACGCAGGTGCATGGACAGCCTGCCCCGATTTTACGTTCCGTGTCGCGCCCATTTGTGAAATAGCGGGAAAGACACTCGGCATCGTCGGCTACGGCAAGATCGGTCAGAAGGTGGCCGCGATCGGTAAGGCATTCGGTATGCGCGTGGTTGCCTTTACCGCACATCCCGAAAAATACGCGCAGGCGCAGGTTGAATTTGTATCTTTGGACACCCTTGCGGCTCAAAGTGACTTTATTTCTTTGCATTGCCCGCTGACGAAAGATACACAAGGGCTTGTAAATGAAGAATTTTTGGCCAAAATGAAAAAAGATGCATTTCTTGTCAATACTTCAAGAGGACCGGTAGTGGATGAACAGGCACTGGCTGATGCACTGAATGAAGATCGTATCGCAGGTGCCGGGTTGGATGTGCTTTCGACCGAACCGCCGAAGGCCGATAATCCTTTGCTGACGGCAAAAAACTGTTATATCACACCGCACATTGCATGGGCACCGCTTGAAACAAGACAGAGACTCATGGATATTTTTGAAGAAAACATCCGTGCGTTCCTGAACGGCAAGCCGATAAATGTTGTAAATATGTAAAATTATATTTTCCACGGAAGTGTTTTTTTATCCGATTTTGACAAACTTTTGTCAAGCGTCCGTCTTTTTTCATAAAACGCTTGCATTTTTTTGCGCAGAATGTATAATAGGACATGGTTAATTTTATTAAAAAAGTTAATTGGAGGAATTTATCATGGCAGTTAAAGTAGCAATCAACGGTTTCGGCAGAATCGGCCGTCTGGCATTCCGTCAGATGTTCGGCGCAGAAGGCTATGAAGTTGTTGCAATCAACGACCTTACCAAGCCCTCTATGCTTGCAAACCTTCTCAAGTATGACACCGCACAGGGCGGCTATTGCGGCAGAATCGGCGAAAACCTTCACACGGTCAGCGCTGACGACGAAGCAGGCACCATCACTGTTGACGGCAAAACCCTTACCATCTATGCAAAAGCAAACGCTGCAGAACTTCCCTGGGGCGAAATCGGTGTTGACGTAGTTCTCGAATGCACAGGTTTCTACTGCTCCAAAGAAAAGAGCCAGGCTCACATCGATGCAGGTGCTAAGAAAGTTGTTATCTCTGCTCCCGCAGGCAACGATCTCAAGACCATCGTTTTCTCCGTAAACGAAGGCACTCTTACCGCTGAAGACACCATCATCAGCGCTGCTTCCTGCACCACCAACTGCCTTGCTCCCATGGCAAAGGCTCTCAACGATTATGCTCCCATCCAGAGCGGTATCATGAGCACCATCCACGCTTACA
>JAFQKN010000097.1 GCA_017396895.1 Clostridia bacterium | reverse complement strand
TCGCCCGTTGCGACGGGCGACGAAAGGCTCCGCCTCCCGACTCCGCAAGCTTTTAAGAAAAGCTTGACCAAAACTTTTAATGGCTGACGACATCATAAAGTCACATATTAAATGAACCGCTAAATCATAATTTAATTGCAGTATCCCCCAACTTTCCGTGAAGAACGTAAAAAAGCGGCTGCCGATCTGCAACCGCTTTTTAACTTTATTTATCCGGATTATCCCGCCTGTGAAACAGAGGATGCAACACTCGGGGGCGAGAGGTCTTTGTTTTTCTTTTCTGTTACTTTTTGAATTACGATAACCAGAGCAACAATGACAATGCCGATCACGTCTGTCAGCAGATCCGGAATGATCATCATCAGACCACCGGCCAGGCAAAGGATTCTCTGCCACCACGGACATTTGACAAACATGTAACCTTCCATGCCTGCAGAAAGGGCAAATATGCCGATAATAGAGGTCAATGCGATACGAATGATATCATACCAATGTGCGTCAATCAACAGCATTGACGGATCGTACGCGAAGATATAGGGAACGATGAATGCCGTGATCGCCAATCGCGTGGCGGTTACCCCCGTCTTCAGCGGATTTGATTTTGCGATCGCTGAACCTGCGTAGGCCGCCAAAGCAACGGGCGGTGTGATATCGGCAACAATGCCGAAGTAGAACACGAACATATGCGCGGCCAACATCGGAAGTCCCATTTTGATCAGAATGGGAGCCGTGATGGTTGCCATGATAACGTAGTTTGCCGTCGTGGGAACGCCCATGCCGAGCACGATACAGCAGATCATGGTGAGGAACAGCGCAAGGAAGGTGCTGTTTTCGGCAATGGGAACCAGGGTGTTGATAAGCAACTGACCGAGGGCTGTCATGGTAACAACGCCGGAAATCAAACCTGCCATGCCGCAGGCAACTGCAACACCAACCGTGTTCTTTGCACCGTTTTCAAGTGCTTCAACGGCAATTTTGGGTGTCAAAGTGGTGTCTTTGGTTATAAAGGAGAGAAGAACGCAAACGACCATACCAACGAAAACAGCCTTTGTCATACCGAAGAACGGCCAGCAAACGGCAAGTACCGCAATCGGAATCAGCGGAAATACAAGTCTCCACGCTGTGTTTTTGTTCAGTGTTTGCGGAACAAGGCTGACGATCAGTGCGCCGAGAATTGCAAAACAAGCGGCAACACCGGTGCTGAAATGATTCATGCAAATAACAAGAACCACGATGGGGAACAGCAGATACCCTTTTTTGAGAATGAGTTTGAAGAAATTCGGGATGGCTTCTTTGGGAAGACCTTTGAGGCCCAGTTTTTTTGCTTCAAAGTGGATCATGAGGAAGATGCCGGCAAAATACAGGATTGCAGGCAGAATAGCCGTGACTGCAATGGTTGAATACGCTTCACCTGTCATTTCCGCCATCAGGAACGCGGCCGCACCCATAATGGGGGGCATGATCTGCCCGCCTGTTGAAGCGGCGGCTTCTGCCGCAGCAGCAAATTCGGGTTTATATCCGGTCTTCTTCATCAGCGGAATGGTAATGGAACCGCTGCCGACGGTATTTGCAACGGAAGAACCGGAATACATGCCTTCCAGTGCGCTGGAAATAACGGCAACCTTTGCAGGGCCGCCGACGGATGCACCTGCAACGGAGTTTGCAAGATCAACGAAGAATCCGCCGATGCCCGTTCTTTCGAGCAATGCGCCGAGAATGATAAACAAGACGATGAAAGTGGTGCAAACGTATACGGGAGTTGAGAACAGACCGTTCGCCACATCGTAATACAGGCTGTACATGAGGTTTCTCAACGCAGTTGCGGGGTTGTTTTCGATCGCTTTATAAACGGCATAGGCGATGAATGCGCCTGCAACGCACAAGATCGGGAAACCGACAGCACGCCGAACAAGTTCCGCAAGCAAAACAATGGCAATCAAAGCGATCACGATCTGCAACGTACCGATACGGCGACTCATCAAAATGATGTCTTCCTGGAAGATCGCATAATAGAAAAAAGAACCGCCGCCGACAACGGCAAGAATTATATCATAGAAAGGAACATAATTGATTCTTTTGGTTTGTTTTTTATAAGCAGGGAAAATGAGAAAGCCGATAAACAGCATCAATCCCATAAATGTAGTCAATTTGGTGTATTTTGTTGCTGTGGGGAACAGCAAGGCCATGGAGATCATGTAGGTGCTGAAACCGGCCATGATGAATGTAATGACGCCTTTTCTCCAACCGGTAAAAATGCGGGTATTGCTTTCGCGGTCAAATTCCGCCATAATCGCATCTGCATCCACTTGTTCTTCAACGGTGTTATTGACGTTGATGTTGATGTTGGTGTCTTCCACTCTTACTTCCTCCTTTTTTGATTTTTTTCTTGTGTTTTTTTACAATAAATGCTGCGGTTTTTCAATCGCAGCATTTACTGAAATTTCTTGAATTTTAATTAAGGTATTTTCTTATTCAATAATGCCTGCTTCTTTGTAGTACTTTGCAGCACCTGCGTGAAGCGGAACATCACCGATTGCGGAAGCTGCGAGGTCGGTGCTCATTTCCTTGCCCTTTGCGTGTGCAACGGAAATATCGTCAACCTTTTCCCACAGAGCCTTGGTGATTTCATAGACCTGTTCTTCGGGCATATCGTTGGAAACAACGAAAGTAGCCATGATGGATACGGTGTTAACGGGTTCGGTGATGAAATCGTAATCCTTTTCGGTCATTTCATAAGCAGCATAGAAGCTGTATTCTTCCTGAAGGTTCTTGATAACATCTTCACCGAGATCAACAGCAACGATCTCTGTGGAGGTTGCAAGTTCGGTGATGGCGGTGGTGGGAGTGCCGGCAGTGATGAAAGCAGCGTCGATGGAACCGTCTTTCAACTGGGTTGCACTGTCACCGAAGGAAGCGGCAGTCTTGTTGATGTCAGCATCAATGTCAAGACCTGCAGCAGCAAGGATCTGGGTTGCATTGTAGTAAACGCCGGAACCGACGTCACCGACAGCAACGTTCTTGCCCTTGAGATCAGCAACAGACTTGATGCCGGAAGCCTTGGTAGCAATAAGCTGGCAAACTTCGGGATATACGCAGGCAACAGCGGAGAAAGAAGTGATGGGGGCTGTAAAACCGTTGGTGCCGGTATAAGCATAGTTCATAACGTCGTTCTGAACGATAGCCATCTTGATGTCGCCGTCTTCGATCATTTCGATGTTAGCCTGAGAGCCGCCGGTGGAAAGGATCTCGAAGTTGTAGTTGTCGGTAGCAAGGATCTGACCGACAGCGGTGGTGAAGGCATAGTAAGTGCCTGTGGTTCCGCCTGTGCCGACTTTGATATTCTTGACGTATTCAACGTCGGTAGCGGCATCGGAAGCATCGTCAGCAGCAGTTGCATCGTCAGCAACGGTAGCGTCGTCAGCAACAGTAGCATCGTCAGCAACGGTAGCGGTGTCGCCATCGGTAGGATCTTCCTCGGTGTTGGTGCAAGCTGCAAAAGAAACGAGCATAAGGGCAGCAAGCAGGATTGCGATAAGTTTCTTCATAATGTTCCTCCATAAGGTTTTATTTTAAGGGAAATCCCTTAAATTCAAAAAAGTTATTATTCATTTTAATCAATTTTTATACGCCTGTCAAGCCTTTTTGTGAAAAAAAAGGTTACAATGCTTTAATATATTAGCACGAAAAATCAAAACATCGACCAAGCTCGTATCCGTTCAACAGAAAAAGCGGTTGTTGCTTGACAACGGGATTGATTTGTGCTATTTTCAACTATGCAATTATATAATAAAGGAAAAAGAAAAATGCTGAAAAAATTCGTTGGTGACAAAGCGTTTTACCGTATGGTGCTGATGATTGCCGTTCCGATCATGATCCAGAACGGTTTTACAAATTTTGTGAATATGCTTGATAATCTGATGGTCGGTCGTATCGGCACGGATGAAATGAACGGCGTTGCCATTGTTAATCAACTTATTTTTGTTTTTAATCTGAGTATATTCGGCGGTTTGTCGGGTGCAGGTATTTTTACTTCACAGTTTCACGGAAGCGGCAACAAAGAGGGTGTAAAGAGTGTTTTTCGCGTAAAACTCATTATATCTGCGGTCATTTTGATTGTCGGGGTTGCCGTTTTGTGGTTTTTGCAAGAACCGCTGATCGGACTTTTCCTGAATGAGGGCGGTGAAACAGGGGATCCCGTGGCGACCATGAACTTTGCAAAGCAGTATTTGGCGATCATGCTCATCGGCTTGCTCCCGTTCAGTATCAACCAGTGTTATATCAGCACCCTGCGTGAACTCGGACAGACGGTTGCTCCCATGAAAACGGGTGTTCTTGCCGTGGTTATCAACCTTGTTTTCAATTACATTCTCATTTTCGGAAAACTCGGCCCCGTGCAGATCATGGAGCCGATGGGTGTTCGCGGTGCGGCCATTGCAACGGTCTTGTCGCGTATTGTTGAATGTGTGACCATCGTGGTTTGGACGAATCACCATGCTGAAGAATACTCCTTTGCGAAAAAGATCTTTAAGGGATGGCACATTCCGAAAGCACTTGCGATTGACGTAACGAAGAAAGGTATTCCGTTGCTTGTTAACGAATTTTTGTGGTCGTCCGCAAAAACGGTTATCAGTCAGTGCCTTTCCCTGCGCGGTCTTGCGGTCGTCGGTGCTCTCAATATCACCAACACCGTTTACAACGTGTTCAACGTCGTATTCATTGCATTGGGTTCGTCGGTGGCTATCGTAGTCGGTAAATTGTTGGGTGCCGGCAAAATGAAAGAAGCAA
Organism: Clostridia bacterium; assembly: GCA_017396895.1. Classification (GTDB taxonomy): domain Bacteria; phylum Bacillota; class Clostridia; order Oscillospirales; family Acutalibacteraceae; genus RUG806. The sequence goes on along the minus strand of JAFQKN010000097.1, from coordinate 8,582 downwards.
GGGATACCGACAACAAGATGATCGCGTTCTCTGTGGTCAGTTGCGTTGCATTGGCGTTGCTGATGGCGGTGATCGCACCTTTCTTCCCCAAAATCTACAATACAACGCAGGAAGTGCATTCCATGGCGACCACATTTATTTTGATCGTTGCGTTGCTCATGCCCGTGCACGCATTTAACCATGCCGCTTATTTTACGCTGCGTTCGGGCGGAAAGACCTTCATTACCATGCTGTTTGACAGTTGTTTCATTTGGGTGGTCAGCGTACCGTGTGCATTCCTGCTCACGCGTTTTACCGATCTTCCCATCATTCCGATCTATTTTGCCTGCGAAGCGGTGGAACTTATCAAATCCGTTCTCGGATTCTTCTTTGTGCGCAGTGATAAGTGGATGCAGAACATTGTAGCAGAGACCGAAACCGAAGAAGTGCAAATGCAGGCGGCGGAGTCCTGAAAAAGAATACAAAAATACATCCCGTAAGGAAGCAAACGTCTTCCTTACGGGATGAAAATTTATTGCTGAATTTGTCTGATTTTTACCGCTTCTTTGATGCTCCACGCAAGACAGAGCACGGCGGAAACAGAAAACAGAATGGTGTGCAGAGTATTGATCTCAAGAATATTCCTGTATTCTTCGGTGCAGATAAACAGGTAAAATACCGCTATGAATCCGACAAAGAAGGCCAACAGCACGCGGGCAAGATTTTCCATGCCGCATTTTTCTGCATTGATCCCCGCAAAACGGATGAAAAGAATCAAGGCCGCAACAGCAAGGATAACACCGATCATCACACCGATGACGGTAGAAGTGTCCGTTGTGTCAAAACGCAGAACGGCCGGACGGATTATGTTGACCGCGATCACACCGAAGCCGCCGAGGAAAATGAAGATCCTTTTTGCTTTTTCGGGAACATTTGCAAAAGCAAGCTCATGCACATCTTCGGTCGGTTTACATTTAAGAAGTACTGCCGTGATAATAACCCCTGCAATAAAGCCCGTGAAGTATTCCCAGTTCGACCATGCGTAGATGAATGTACCTGTGTAAGGCGCAAAGGCTTCGCGAAGTCCACCGTTTGTGAAGAAGAAAAACAGATCGGCAACCGTAATGGAGATTGCAAATGCACCGTTGACGGCAAATCCGATTTTTGCTGCCGTTTTGTCTTTGATCACAAAACGCACAAACAACAGGCAGACCAGTGTTTTGATCGCGTTTGCAACCACCTGTACTTCCGAGAAATAGTTTCGGCCGCCGTGGATCTTTTTGCCCCACGGAATGCTTGCAAAGTGCTCCATATAAACGCTGTAGGCACTGCCTTCGATACCTGCTTTGCGCAGTCCCTGCTCAAACAGTTCGGCAGCCTCCGGTTGTACCGCTTGAATGACCCAATGGGCAACACTTGCTTTGGCAATCAGATCTACCGCGTAAAAAACAGCAACCAACAGAATGATATCGCGCAGTTTCCACTGTTTGTCGCTGTATCCTCTGCCCAACAGGATGCCGAACAGGGTAGCCATACCGAAGCCTAAACACAGCATCATAAAAACGGCGGAGAAAACGGAAATATCAGCCGTGAGCACTTCTTCATCCACCGTTGCACTTGCACGCAGTGTGCCGGTGATCTGTGACAGCAGAGTTCCCCATGCAGGGGTTGTCAGCACAAAGGAGGACACGGTGAATGCAAACCAGCCAAGGTCCATTTTTTTTCGGTTGCCGAGTATCACCATTGAAAACAGTGTATAAACGAAACCGACCATCAGCACGCCCGATTCCGATCCCCAACCGTGTTCACCGCGGGCACGCCAGAGCATTCCCATCAAGAGTCCGCCGATCAGTACGATTATGATTTCCTGTAAAACAGACCGTTTTTCTTTTTTTAACATACTTCTTCCTCACATTCCGAAATCCTTTATGTATTGATTCAGCACCGTCCACTCACGCAGATATAAACTGCGGTGATCCGGTGTTTTTTCATCGTAGCGGCCGAATTGCGCAAGAGCCTGCTCAACGGTCAACCATTTCGGACACACACCGTGTTCCGTTTCCGTGGCAGTCAGGTGTTGTTCGCAAACACCTGTGATCTCACAAATGAAATAGTGGCTTATGTATAATACATCGTCAAAATATTCATTGAACGTCACAAAACGGCGAAGCGGTCGCACAGTGTATCCCGCTTCTTCACTGAGTTCGCGCACACAGCATTCTGCGAGGGTTTCACCGTTTTCAACACCGCCTCCGGGCGACATATACACATTTTTGTGCGTTTCATGTGTCAGCAGAATTTTTCCGTCCTGCAGGATGATCGCACGGGCGGAAGGGCGCACTTTTGCAGGCGGTTGCGTATAGTCGCGGTCATATTGATAAAGCGCATCCTGTTTTTTCTTGAACCAATCCAAAAGAGCGCAAAAACTTCCCTTGAAACGGTAACTGTTTCCGTTTTTATTCATGCCGATGTTTTGCAAGCCCAATTTTTCAAGGATGCCGACGGATTTTTGGTTTTGCACATTGGCATACGCTTCGACGCTTTGCAGATCCTGCGGCAGATGCGCAAGCAGGAACGCAAACAAGGCTCTGAAAATGTTTTTGCCCTGATATTCGGCTTTGAGTTGGATCTCCTCCATCGTAACGGCGGCCGCATCTGTGTTGGTGTAATACTGAAAAAAGCCGACAACGGTATCACCGTCACAAATCAGAATGATCTGCCGCTGTGCTTTGTTCATAAACGCATCGCGAACGGCATTATACCAAAGCGCATGGTCTTGTTCTTTCGTATTCCCCGTAGGCGCGATCACCGTCATGTTATCCGCAAGGATGTCGAACAAAACCTGTTCATACGTATCGAAGTCGGTTTTGTTCAAAAATGAAAAAGAGATCATTGCCTGCTGCCTTCTTTCAACACTTTTTGCATATAATACATATCCTGATAACTTCCGTCTTGCAGTTTGAATACGTTGGGCTTGACCGAAACAACACGGAAACCGAATTTTTCATACAGGGCTTTCCCTCTGTTGTTGCCGCTGATAAATTCAAGTTCCGCAATTTCCGTTCCTTTGTGTCTTTCTGCCGCCTCCAACAGGATCTCGAACATGGCAGAACCGATTCCGAGGTTCCAGAAATCTTTTTGAATTGCAATGCCAAGCACGGCTCTGTGGGAGGTTTTACTGCTGTGTAAAAACGTGATCTCACTTGTGCCGACAATCATAGAGTCAATATAACAGGCAAGCACGAGATCATGTTCGGATTCACGGTTGTTGCGGATCCATTTTTCTTCACTTTCAACCGTTGCATCTTGCCAATCTTGGGCAGTACGTGAAAGAAAATCGGTCTCAGCCGCGGCTGTGCGAATATTGAAAAGCAATTGTTGTGCATCTTTCAATTCCGGGGTTTTGAGTACGGCTTGTTGTCCGTTTTTCAGTGTAATCGTTTTTTCTTCAAAAATCAAGAGTATCACCGCTTTCAATAAAAATAATCCGCCCCCGATGTCAATCGGAAGCGGAAAAAAATGACTTTGCTGTTTTTTTTGGTATTACAGGACGGCAAAAGACGATCCGACATTCCGATGTGTGAAGGTCTTATCTTCCGTAACTCGAAGTGTCATTGTCATGTTGTTTGCCTGCCTTTCTGTTTTTTTTACTTTATCATCTGCCGCCGGTCTTGTCAACCGACCGTGCGTAAGTGTCCGAAAAAAGTGCCGAAGTGTAATTATTGATTGATGAGGTCTCTGATTTCATCAACGATCATGGAGATCAGTTCTGCAAGAATAACATAAATGCGAGTACTCTTGAGTTTGAACTCGATGTCGGCCAAAATGCTGTCAACGGTAGTTTCGCTTTCGTAAGCGGGCTTTTCTTCACCGTTGTCAAGGACGATGGGCTGTGTGCAGGTCATGCCGCCCTCGCCGATGATCTCAGCACGGACATACATGAAATTCTCTGCACCGGGAATGGTGTCAAGGTCAAGTGTGATCACACCGCTGTTTGCATTCACGTCCTGCGAAGCAATGATATCACCGTTTGCGATCCACTGAATGTAGTTGCAATCTTCCACGGTCACGCTGATGCTGTGATCTTTGGTCGTAACGGAGGTAAAGGTGGGATACATAACGTCTTTGTCGCAGGCATCAATGAATTCCGCAGGGCCGATGCCTTCGCTTTCGTCCAGACGGCGTGCTACAGCAAAGAAATTGCCGTTGATCATTGCATCTTTGATGTTTTCGACATTGTTTTCTTCAAGGGCAAAGACCATGAAAGAGGAGTCGATCTCGCTGAAGTTGTGGGAGTCGTTGTTGGCAAAGCCCCAGAAGGTTCTGCCGTAGGGAAGGGTGTACATGAGCATATTGTCCCACAGGATGCGGTTGTAATGTTCGGTGCTGTTTTTGCAGTTGAAGATCTCAAAGCCGAGGCAGGAGTCGTATTTCAGGATGATCTCGCTGAAATAGCGGACGTTTTCGGGGTCGGATGCTTCGTCAATGGAGTCATAGCCGATCCAGTCGCCGGGATGGTTGATGTGGGAAAGACCGCCGTGCTTGTCAACGAAAGCTACAGCGATTTCGTGACCGTTTTCGCCGCCTTCAAAGCCGTTGCCGACACCGTCAGGCAGGAAATAGCCGTTGACATGGCTCTTGGTAATGTTGATGTAGTTCAGTTCGTTTGCACCGGTTACGCAGGTCATACCGTCACCGCGCACAGTGCCGTCGTAAAGAGGATAGGAGCCGCCCGTGATGCCTGCAAACTGTTCATCGGTCAAATGTGTCTGGGTATAGCCGATGATGTACTGATACAGATACAGTGGAATGATGGGCTGTTTTTCGTTCCATGCTCTGCCTGTTACGCCGTGGTCAGCCATCGCGAGGAAATCGTATCCCTGGTTGTAGTGTTCAATAATGGTCTCGGGATAGGTGACTTCTGCGTCACTGTAGGTGGAATGGGTGTGCAGGTTGCCTTTATAAAGTCCCCATGCGTTTTCGCCGTCCCATACAACATTTTCGTAGGGGCTCACAAGTGTGTAATCTGCAGTTGCTGCGCTGGCGCACAGAAGGCCGAAGGGCAGAACAAGCAAAACGGAAAGGATGATGCAAAGGCTTTTTCTGAAATTGCGCATAAATATACACTCCTTATAATTACTTAACAACATTATACAAATGTTGGATTTGCTTGTCAAGAGACGCGCTTGCAGAAAAATTGAAAGTAAAATACTGTTTGTTTGAATTGACAAAAACAGATTGACAGATTTGTGAAAGTTGCTGTATAATCAAAAATATTGCTGAAGTACGGGAGAGAGAAGTATGTTGATCCGCCACACAAAACCGGAAGATTTATCTGCAATCCTTGAAATTTATGCCCATGCACGCCGCTTTATGGCAGCAAACGGAAATGCAACGCAGTGGGGCAATGTCAAACCACAACCTGCGAGGGTGCAGCAGGATATATGCGACGGCATCAGTTATGTCGGTACGGACGACGAAGGTGTGATCCGTTTTGTGTTTGTGTTTTTCACAGAGCCTGAACCGACTTATTCTTATATTGAAAACGGTGCGTGGTTGAATGATCTGCCCTACGGAACCATCCACCGTGTTGCAAGTGACGGAACAACGCACGGTGTGGTCGGACAGATCGTTGCTTTTTGTCAACAGCACATCAATAATCTTCGCATTGACACGCATGAAAATAACATCCCCATGCAAAAAGCACTTGCCAAAAACGGATTTCGGCATTGCGGCACCATTTATCTCGAAGACGGAGACACAAGACTGGCATTTCAAACCGAGTAATGCAAAAAAACTGCTGAGAAGTGTAAACGCACTTTCAGCAGTTTTGTTTTTATCGGTTATTTGCAATGCTTGCTCTGTGTTCGGGTGCGGGGCTCAAACTCAATGCGCGGTAAAAGCCGTGGTTAATGAGCATCATCATGCCTCTCGCAACCGTACGTGCAGGCAGTCGGTTTTCATTGTTCAGCCAATTCCATATAAAATTTGCCATTCCTGCCGCCATGAACTGTATGACGTACAAATGCAGTTCCGTTGTTTGCGCATCGGGCGTTTCCATAATGGCTCGCGTTACAAGGTCGCTGAAACTTTTGCCGATGTTCAGTTCTCCGTTTTCACTGAGCAGAACCATGCACAGACGGCGGTTTTCCTCGCAGTAATTGAGAATGGTTGTCATCACTTCCACGCTGTTGAAATTCGGCGCACGGAACTGTTTGGCGATGTTGATAATATCATGGTAAACATTGTTGTATATTTCATCAAATAACGTATGCGGCGTGTTGTAGTGGCGGTAAAATGTACTGCGATTCACGTCGGCATTGTCGCAGATCTCTTTGATGGTAATGTCATGAATGGATTTGTTTTCCAATATCTCAATCAAACTGTTTTGCAACAGTTTTTTTGTCATGGTTGTGCGACGGTTTTCGGATGCTGCCATACCGATCTTCTCCTTGCTGTGTTGTAAGTGATGCATTATCGTGTGCTAAGTGCGATACTGTGTTGCATTCTGATTAGAGTATATCATTATTGTTGAAAAAAAGCAAGCGAATTTTATGTTGACGAGTAAACAAATTTAATGTATAATTATCAAATGAAAAGGAGTGGTGATCGTATGAAAAAAGCACTTTCCGTTTGTATGAGCATTTTGCTTGTACTGTCTTTGTTTGCCGTTCCCGCCGTTGCGCAGGAAACGGAAGAATTGAAATTTGCCGTTGCGTCCGATTTGCATTATCATGCGCCGCGTGAGGCAATTGAAGGCGAATTGGATGATCCGATTTTCTGGTATGCCAACCGCAGAGCCGCTTTGGAAGATGAAAGCCCCTATATCATCGAACAGTTTTTGAAACAGGCCGCCGAAAACGGCAGTGATTTTGTGCTGATCCCAGGGGATCTGACCAATGACGGCAGACCGCGTCCGGAGGACCATTATCCCGTTGCCGAGATGTTGCGTGCTTTTGAAAAGGAAACAGGCATTCCCGTGTATGTCATCAGCGGCAATCATGACACGGGTGCAGGGGAGAATGATACTACCAATGCCATGTTCAAAGAGATCTATGCCGAATTCGGTTATGACGAAGCACTGACCGTCACGGATGAGGAATGTTCCTATACCGCTGATCTCGGTGAAACCTACCGCCTGATCGCATTGGATTCCTGCGATACCTCCAAATCCACCGAAGACGGCATGACACCCGCGCGTGTGATGTGGGTGCTGGAACAGGCCAAACAGGCAAAAGAGGACGGCAGATATCCGATTCTGATGATGCATCACAATCTGCTCGACCATCTTCCCATGCAACGCATTTTAAGCCGCAATTTTATTGTCAAGTTCCATTATTCCACTGCCGAACTGTTTGCGAATGCAGGCATCAAACTCGTATTCACAGGTCATGAGCACTGCAGTGATGCCGCTGTGTATACCGGCACATTGGGTAACAAGATTTACGATTTTGCGACTACTTCGCTGACCATGTATCCCTTGCAGTTCCGTATGTTTACCATGAACGAACAGGAAATTACCTATACCGCCGAAACCGTGGACCGCATTGATACCGATGCGCTGACCGCCGCTGTTGACGGTTACACGCAAGAACAGATCGAACTGATGAATGCAGGTATGAATGCCTATGCCAAGGGTTTCTTCAAGGCCGGCATCGAATACAGACTCGCACTTTCGCTGTCGATGGAAAAGATCGGCATCGCGGAAGGTGAATTCGGTTATAATCTTGTGAATACCGCTGTCGGCGGATTGCTGAAGATGCTTGAACTGCCGCTGTACGGAGAGGGAAGTGTATCCGAAATTGCCGCCGCATACGGTATGGAACTGCCCGAAACCGCTTTTTATAACGGTTGGGATCTCGTAACGGAACTCGCAGGTGCACATTATGAAGGCTCGGAAGCCTATTCATTGGATACGCCCGAAGTGACATTGCTTCTTCGCATGGTCTCGCTGATCCTTCGTGACGACCTTGCAACGGTCGGAGATGAAGTGTTCTTTGCCCTTGCCAATCAGATCCTTTCTCACGTCGGCACCGATGCTGTTGTGCAGGATCTGAATAAACTGGCTTCCAAGGTGTTCGGCTGTGTCACACCGGGACAGTATTTCCTGGTGGCTCTTGTTTCTCCGCTGTTGTATCAGTTCGCCTTTGACGGCGACGGTGTGGACGACAACAACGGCAGCATCGAAGGCTACGGCACGGTCAATTGTGAAAGCAATACGCAGAACGTATTCGGCAAGGTGCAGAACTTCTTTGCAACGCTGGTGTTGTACATCGGTTTCTTCTTCAAATACATCACCGCACCGCTGACATCCATGTTTGCATAAACGAAAAAGTGAATTGAATCAAAAAAAACCTGCCCGATGCGGCAGGTTTTTTTTGGGGATTTTCGGGTTTAATGGCAACTATACAAATTGCGGTTTATTGAGCAAATCGAATGAACACATCCTGTAGGGGAGTCGTTTCGGCTCCCGCGACAAAGGCACACAAACGGACTGCTTATCTGTGTTCGGAAACGGCACAAATGATCGTTTTGAAATTGCATAAAAACAGGATCAAGCCGTTGGTTTGCGTCTCTCTCAACCGTTTCAAAAACAACATTTT
>JAFQKN010000096.1 GCA_017396895.1 Clostridia bacterium | reverse complement strand
GAGATGAAAGAATCTATTCAATCAACATATTCTTTTTGTTTTTTACACTGTCTACTTGACAGGGGGCACATTATTTGCGACAACCGCTTTTTATTGTGTTATTCCATCCACTGTTTTGTATTCTCAAGCCCGACCGAAACGCGAAGAATTTCACGTGCATCGGAGGGTTCAATTTTTCCGCCGTTGACATTGCAAGCTTTGCTCCGGGCACTGTTTTCATCGAAGGATTCAAGCCCGACCGACACACGCAAGGCAAGTCTGGCATCCGCAACGGCAACCAGCGCATCCCCGTCCACGTCTCCGGGCATCACCAAAATGCATTGAACGCCGTCACCCAACACGAGGATCATCCCCGTGGCCGGCTTTTCCGCCGCCGTCAGTGCCGTACCGTCTGCTTTCATAATATGCGCCCCATCATTACACTGCGAAAGCAACTGATCTGCCGTAATGCCGCTGTTGATAAAAACAGTATCTTCGATGCGTTTTGCGTCTTCTCCGTCCGCAAACGAAACCTGCGGCAACATGGGGATCTGCTCATGTCCGCTGATGAATCGCTTGCAATCCTCACAATATACACCTGCAGTGTAACCGACGGAAGACGCTGTGGGCTCCGTGGCAGCTACCGTCCGTGTTTGGGTGTGGTTGTTGGCATCAAACCCGAGATTTTGTGTCTTTTGGTGCTCGGCATTGTGTAAACAGGTGTAAGTTTTTATGCCTTGCGTATTGCAATCGGCCTGCGTGGTGATCACACCGCCGTTCCACGTGTGCGCATCGGGATTCAGTGGCAGAGCCGTGTATCCGATGACATAAGTCTTGCAATCGGGACAGTACTCCCCTGCCGTATGCCCGCCCGATGAACAGGTAGAATCCACACGTGCAACCGTGTATTTATTCACATGATTGATTGCAGGAATCTCCGTGCGGCCGCTGATATACGTTTTGCAATCTTCACAGTACACCCCTGCGGTATGGCCCGCGCTCATGCAGGTAGCCGCTACAGGTTCGGTCTGCCTTGTTTGGGTGTGGTTGTTGGCATCAAAACCGAGATTTTGTGTCTTTTGGTGCTCGGCATTGTGTAAACAGGTGTAAGTTTTTATGCCTTGCGTATTGCAATCGGCCGTCACGGTAATCTCACCGCCGTTCCACGTGTGCGCATCGGGATTCAGTGGCAGTACCGTGTGTCCGCTGACATACGTTTTGCAATCTTCACAGTACACCCCTGCGGTATATCCCACACTCGTGCAGGTCGCCGCCACCGCTGCGGTGTTTTTCGTGTCGGTATGCACACAATCGTCGGCAGGAGAATACGAAAACCGAACCTGTCTGAGATCGTCGGCATCATTCGGAGTGGTATTGATATCACAGAGCAGTTCTCCGTTTTCATAAACAAACCCGAAAACCGATTCCCCCGGTTGTAAAGTCGGGGAAAAGATCTTTTGCGTGCCGTGATCGACAACATTCAATTTATATACTCCGTCTGCCTGCGAAAACAGAAGATTTACGTTATCAGTCGCAAGACAGGTATAATTCCCCATCCAATAAGAACCTTCCCCTGCCGTCCAATCATCCTGCACATTGCAAAGAGCCTGCGAAGAACCGATCTTCCGAACGGCGGCATTCACATGATCGACATAATACAGTTCACCGTTGAGCAACTCAAACGCCGCGTGCGAATCCTGCCAGAAATAATCGTCATACGTCGGATCGTCGGGAGACGTGTCAAAATCGTCCGCATCATGCCCGGTGGAAACGATCCCTTGCGTGGAACGCAAAAAATTATCATGATCGACATAGCCGTTCCAACCGCTGCTTCCCTTTTCCCATGCGCGGTCGTCCCACGTGACGTCCACGTGATAAGCCTCAGAGCCGATCATCACAATATTCCAACCGTGATTGAGCGCATCCGAAGCACAGTAATAATTTTCAATCCCCACGCGCTCCAGCAGATACATATAAGCCATCGCATAGCCCTGACATACCGATCTTTTCAGCCCCAAAGCACCGTAGGCGGTGTGCTTTTCGAGTCCGTCCGTAACATAATCGTATTCATTGCGCAACGCCAGACGGTCATGGAGCAACAACGCCTTTTCAACGTCGGAAAGCAAAACATTGCCTTCGATGCCGCGAAGGATTTCCGCAGCCGCATTTTCAACAGACAGCAGACAGACTTCGTATTCTTCTTTTGTGTCTGCAAAACTGCGGTACGACAAACGCAGGGCCGTAAGTGTGTCATCGACAGACCTGCCGCCGATCCCCTGCACGTGAAAAGCCAAGGGCATTGCATACCAGATATAATCCGCAAGCGCAGAAAAGCAATCCGCAGGCAATGCCAAAGCGGTCAGATCGATTTCTTCTTCCAAATTCTGCACGCCCTGCAAAACGGTAGTTTTCAAAGCGTTTATATCGACAATGCGCTCCAATTGAGCAATAACATCCCGACAGTCGGCATCCGAATCATACAGTTTCGGCTGTATCATTTCGTACAATTGCACTTCTTGCGCTTGCACCGTCTTTGCAACGGCTGCCGTCGGATATGCGCACAGCAGGCAAAGAGCCAACAGGATCGAAATAACTTTTCGCAACATAAACATTCTCCCCTTCGGTCACATTTTCTGTCCTTTTTCAGCATAGCACAGTTGTGTTCACTTTTCAATACAAAGAAAAAGGGGCTGTTGCATTTAGTGTAGTGTTACAATTGATGTGAGACTAAAAGTATAGAAAAAAGCGATTGAGTTTGTTAGAATAAAGTCACCACAACCAAAGTCTAACGAAAGGAACTCAATCGCCATGGCTATAGTAACAGAAATTAAAGAGAAAAACAAG
>JAFQKN010000095.1 GCA_017396895.1 Clostridia bacterium | reverse complement strand
TCAGATTATGATTTTGAAGCGCACAAAGAATTGGTTCCCATGCAGGCGGGCGATGTTCCGATCACCTATGCAGATACCACCGCATTGGAACAGGATCTGGGATTCCGGCCCAACACACCTCTGCGTGAAGGCTTGAGAAAATTTGCACAGTGGTATAAAGAGTTTTATAAGGTATAAAAAGGTTCTTCACGGAAAGTTGGGGGATCGGAAAAAAGATAAATTATGATTTATGCAACAAAGCAGCCAATCACGGGGACGGCTTCTGTGATTGCCGAAACAGATATATAAACGGCAATCGCATGAACTGTCCCCTGATTTGCGGACTGAAAACAAATGAAAAAACTTCTCTTTTTCAATTCAATCATTTTGCTTTTTGTATCTTTGGGCTTTGTGTACATCATCAATCAGGGGACAGTTCATGTGATTGACCTTTTTTTATTCTTGTATGGTCAATCACAGAAGCCGTCCCCATGATTGACTCCACACACTCACCGCTAAATCATAATTTATCTTTTTTCCGATCCCCCAACTTTCCGTGGAGAGCCTCAAGAAAACGGCTTCGCCGTATGCCTACGGCGACCGTTTTCGATTTGTCCATCTCCGAGCACGTGAAGCGTGCGTTCGCCAGGGACATACAATATTTTTGCTTTATGGAAACGCAGTTTCCTATAAAGTAAAAAATGCGGCATCGCCTGAGCAATACCGCGTGTAAATGATTATGCTTCGTTTTCGGTTTTCATCGGAAAATGTGTGCCTGCCGCATAATCAAACAGCAGACGAATAAGGTTTTTCTTACAGGGAACAAATTCATGCTCATCCAACATCGTCAGAATCTCATCCATGCAGGCGAAGCGCACTTCCTGCAATTCGCTTTCCTGCAAAACAAAGTTTTCCGTCTTCAATTTCGGCAGATGCACGATATAATAATCATCGAATCCGCAATCAAAGTTGACCGTGAAATAAGGTCTTTGATCGGTAAGATCAAGCACAATGCCGAGTTCTTCGGCCGTTTCACGCTGAGCCGCACGGCGGCTTGTTTCGCCGGTCAGCGCACTGCCGCCGGCAGACACGTCCCAACGCCCCGGCCGGTTGTCTTTGCTTTCACTGCGGTGCTGAATGAGCATTTCATTGTTTTCATTGAAAATGCAGACGTGCACCACCGTGTGCAGTTGTCCGGGCTGTATCGTGTCACTGCGGCAGAACACTTCCCCCGTGGGAATGCGGTCTTCATCCAGAAGATCCCAGTATTCTTTATTGCTCATTTTTCACAATGACCTCAATGCAGGACGGTGCGTCCACTTGCGTCTGCACCTTTCCGTTTTCGAGCAGATTGTGCGTCACGGTCATATTGCCGTGCACGGTGGGAACGGTGAGTTTTACATATTTCAAGCCGCTTAAATGCGGTGTGATCTCTGCTTTTTTCATGCCCGTACCGATGAAACGGACACCTGCGACGGTTTCGACAAGATAGGGAATCACCCCCGACGACCAACCGTGGCACAGGCTGTGTCGGAAGCCCACATAGCAGAAGGCACCGTTGTCGCCGTGAATATCACTCTTTCCGTTTTCGGGAAGCGCATCGAGCCTGCCTGCATTGCGCAACCAATCGATGTCAAAATCCTCCCAGAACGTGGTAGCCCCCACCGACAGCATACCGCCGTAATATTCCTTCATCATCTGCAAAGCCGTATCGTATTCCCCGTAGGCGGCAACGGCTGACAGAATGAAATAGGACATGAATGTGGAGAGTCCGTGTGCGCCGTTTCTGAGCAGAACATCTTTGTTATTCTCGGAACGATCCCCTGCAAGCACACCCAGACCTGCCACCTGCTTGTATTTGCGAACCTCAAAACTTCCGTTTGCCAAACGAAGCAAAAGTTTTTCGCAAAGGTCGGTCGGCTCTCCGTTTTCGAGCAGGAACACCTTGGTTTTTTCCAAAGAAAGTTTCGTCAAATACGCAACGCCTGCCAAACAATCGTGCTTTTTGGCAATGTCGCCGCCGCGCACGTAATTGGACGGCCAATCGATGAAATTACTGCCGTAATCGACCGCACCGTTCTTTTTGATATGTTTTCCGATCTGTTCCAACAGATCATGCACGTAAGGAATGTATTTGCGGTATTTTTCTTTTTCGCCGTCGCGCATATAGGTCTCACTGAGGATCCACAGCCACCAGACGGAATAGGAAGGCATCCCTGCCATCCAATCGGGCAAGGGGGTTTCTTCCCATGCAAAATCCAAAGAATGCAACACTTCGGGCACGTCACGGTACAAACAGTGTGCCGCACGCATTTCGGGGTAAAGATCTCCGATCCACACAAGGCGGTCACGCTTGACACCGTCCCATAGGTAGCCGTTGTGCATACAAAGACGCAGTGTATAAGCGGCGGTGCTCCAGATCTGATTGACCGTTTCATCGTCACACACGAACGTGCCGTCCTCGGGACGGGTGTGCGTATCGACAGCGGCTGCGACCGTTTTTAAGTCAAGATGCGTATTGCGGTGCAAAGTGTCAATGCGCAGAAAACGGAAGCCTGTCTGCCCGAACGTCATATCCGAAAGCCCCGTAAGCGTGACGGTCATATCGCGTACGGCATGGTCGTTGGTTGCATTTTTTTCACCGAGATCGGCACACACTTCACCCACGGATTCACCGAAGCGCAGGCGCACGTCCTTTTTGCCGCTTATGCCTGACACAAGGATTCTGGCTCCGCCCGAAAGTTCTTTTCCGAAATCCAGAATGATGCTCGCTTTTCCTTTCATGCGGACGAGATTTTTTTCTTTCAGCCCGATCTGCAGGCGTTTTTCGCAAAGCAACGCCTCTGCATTTTCAACATTTCCGTCTGTTGCAATGATTTTGGTCGCAAAAACGAATTTCATGGCAAATATCTCCCTGCGTTATGATTGCGGTGTTGCATTTTCATGCGGAATGTACTTATCCAATGCGGCAATGAGTTCGTCTCCCGTGATGACCTGTACACCGTCATCCAACAGGCTGACAAAGTACCGCAGATTCTCGGTGCTGACCGTCCACGGATGGATGTTGATAACGGAATAGCCGTCAACGGAATGAATATCCGCGTTGCGTGCGTTGACAAGTGCCGCCTGTTCTTCGATCCACTCTGCCGGAACGTCACTGCCCTCGCCGCCGGGATACCAAAGCGACTGACGCACACTGATAAAGGGCTTATCGTTGATGAACCACACTTGTCCCTTGCCTGCGGAGTAGCGGTCGCCGTCCAACTGCAACAAAGCACCGTTTATATTGTCATAGCGCGCATAGAACTCCAGTTTGTTCAGGAAAGCCTTTTCTTCGACTTTGTTTTCAAAGATATCACCGAGCAAAGTCAGCGTTGTCATGCCGTTTTGCAACATGGTCGCGGCGGTGATATCGGAGGTCGCCTCCAGGCCGTTGCCCTGCATTTCGTTCAGACGGGTATAGCCTGCGCCCGAAGGACCGCAAACAATGCAATCCTCCCCTTTCACATCCAGAACGGCTTTGGTGTTGGCCGAAGAAAAATCGGGCATCAGCGGCGGGAACGTCCACGTTACGGGCACATCTTCATTGTAGGTTTTCCATGTGAAATACTCACGGTAGCCGCCCTGCACCCACTGTGCATTGTCACCGTCGCTGTACAGCAACACGACGTAATGCTTGGTCGGATCGAGCGTTATATCTTCAACAGGCTCGTTCATGGGGCCTGTTTCAAATGCAAAGGAGGACAAAACGGAGTTGTTCACACAATGGTCGGCAGGAATGACAAAATGTCCCTGCTGTGTGATGTCACCGACAAATTTGATCTCGTACTGTCCCCAACCCAAAACGGCGGTGCCGGGTTGCATTTCTTTGAGCACAGCCGTACGGCAAGCCTTGCCGATCGGATCTTCTTCCGTGGTATACATAACGAAAATACCTTGCTGAATGGCAAGATCACGCAAGCCGAGTGCAATGCTGTATTGATGCACGAGGATATTATCCTTGAATGCATCTTTGTGTTCTTTGTAAAAATCAAGCTGAGAAGCGAAACCGCATTTTTCTTTCGTCAGATCTTTTTTGCAGGTAAGTCCGCATTCTTTTGCCGTCGCTTCCAGTTCTGCGGGAATCGGCAACCAACCGAAAACAGTCGCATAGTTCGTTGCGGTATTGAGTTGCGCGTCATCCGTTTGCGTTGTGTAAAGCACGTAGCCGAGATCCGTGATGTATTCTTCCGTTGCAAAACGGGACAAAAGGGATTCAAACGTCCATGCATTGCCGTTTTCATCGGCACGAAGCAAGGTATATCCCTGTTTTTCGAGTTCTTTCATGGCCGCATTGGTTCCGCCTGAATAATTATTCAGCAGGATCGACACCTCTTTTTTGCCGACCACGCCCTGCAGGGAAACGACCGTATAGACTTGCGCGGCATTCAGCCGTCCCTGATCGATAACAACGATCTCACGGCTGAGAGGATATACGTCAAACAGGTCGTCGAGTTCTGCGAGTTCCTCGGCTGTTTTTTCCTGCGGCACGTCAAAGATCATATTCGTTGCAAGACCGTTTGACGCCATCATAATCAACGACATAAGAAATGCAAATACCATTCTGAAAAAAGCAACCATCTTTCAATCCCTCTTTCTGTGTTATTTGTTTTTACTCTTTCCCCTTGTTTTTACTCTTTCCCCTTGGGAAGCGGTCTGCGTTTGGCGGTATAATCCGAAGCCGTGATCTTGATGACACTGACAAAGGCCACCATCTTGTCCTCAAATTCAAAATCCTTGCCCGTCTGCGTTTTCATCAGCACGGACATGGCGTGCTTCTTTTCATCCACGTCTTCAAGGATTTCGGCTTTGCCTCTGCCCATGATGCTGGCATACGTAATGCCGTAACGGCAGGCAATGTCCCCTTCAAAGGGTTCAATGTCACAATCCATTTCAAAAAACACCTTCGGATTTTTGCGCATCAGGTCGATCTTTCTGCCCTGTCTTGCACCGTGCAGATACAATACCAATGTACCGTACTGCATTTCATACCCATAATTCATGGGTACAACATAGGCTTCATCCCCGTCCACGAGTCCGAGATGCAATACTTTGCATTTGTCGAGAATGGAAAGGATCTCCTGCAGATCCGTCACTTGCCGTTCCCGTCTTGTCATTCCGTTGCTCATACAAAAACCTCTTTTCTGTAATAACATGATTGCTTCAATTTATGAAATCCTATTTACAAACAGGTTCAACCGATCGTTCGGTTTTTCACCAAAAGCACCACCGTTTCCACATGCCTTGGGACAATAGCGTGAATAAAAATACCGTTATTTACGCTGCCCACATAATTGCCCTCGTAAAGCCTATGCTGTCGAACGTTAAAATCGATCGACTATGATTCTATATGTTTGCCAAACCACTGCACCAATAAACCGTTTAGATATGCGCGATCTGTCTCATTTATGTCAACTTCGATTTCAACGTTATTCGGATCGCCAACTTGTTCCCAGTAGATATAAACCAACCTATCGACTTTCCGTAAATTGTTTTCGCCGGCATATACTATTATTGCTCTGTTTTTTGAAGCAATCCAGTTCGAGTCAGCTGAAAAGTATTTTTCCCAGTTGTTATCAATCGGGGCGAGAAAAAAGACGTTCTCTTTATCTGAATCAGATTCTATTCGCAACCCATAAACAGATACCTCAAATTGATTGCCGTTAACAGAATATGTCGCCATGATTATTCTCCTTATAACAAATTGATTTAATTATCATTGTATTAAAAACTATGTTCTTTATTTGGTCCATACTTTTAGCATCTAATCCGTAGCCTCGACCTCGTCTCGAGTGATCAATGTAACTACCTCGACATGCCTTGGGACAATAGCGTAAATAAAAATGCCGTTATCTACGCTGTTTACTCGTCTGACCTCGTTGCTTAGTTCCTGCTTTCTGAAATGGTCGAGACAACAACGTAGATATGGTTTTAATTCGTTTCAACAAGAATAACAGGGCGGATTCCATGTTGACCGCTGAGATAAAAATCTCCGCCGACAAAATCAAAAGTTCCGTTGTAGCTCACACCGGTCCAGTTCCCCTCAACAAGTTCAGAAGGATTTCTGAGCAGCCAGGTACAATATCCTTTTTCCGTATAGAGACGCCATCCATCTTGAAATCTTTTTGCCCATGGGGTTGCTTTTGCCTTGCGATCCTTTTCATCGGGTAGATATTTTTCGGCTTCCTCCGCACTCAACAGAACGATTTTATCTTCCTGCGGTGTTAAGTCTGCTAATACATGTGAAACGGGATACATTTTCTCCTTCTCACGGACGGTAAAAAAAGAGTTGATAAAGTAGTTGTTAAGCCAAAGCCGAATCACGCAATTCTCCCATTTGGGATCCTTGTTTTTATTCTCCCGATACTCATATTGCATGGCTTCAATACAATTCTTACTAATCAGTAGCTTTTTCCCGTCTGGCGCTTCATCAAGTATGATCCACTCAATTTCACGAAGCTCATTATTCTTAGAAAAATAGCGTCCGAATTCAACTGTTTTTTTCATAGTTATCCTCCTGTGAATTTATTCCGATACAATTAGCATACTTAATCTGATGCGACGCTTTGGGGACACAATGTTCATTTTTCTTTTTGTACTCAGCCCAATCTTTTCATCAATACCACCGTCTCGACTGTTGTTTC
>JAFQKN010000094.1 GCA_017396895.1 Clostridia bacterium | reverse complement strand
CGGCTTTTTGGTGCGCAGGTCGATGCGCATACCCATGAGGGTGTTGATCATGCTGATGCCGTCTGCGCCTGCTTCTTCACAGGCCAGAGCAATGGAAACGATGTCCGTTACGTTGGGGCTGAGTTTTATGACCACGGGTTTGGTCGTGACCGCTTTGACCGCTTTCGTGACCTCTGCCGCACTTTCGCAACTCGTGCCGAAACTCATGCCGCCGCCGTGTACGTTGGGGCAACTGATGTTGACTTCCAGAATGCCGACCTGATCTTCTTTGTCAAGGGCAGCACACACTTCAACGTATTCATCGAGTGAAAAACCGCTGACGTTTGCGACTACGGGTTTGCGGAAACATTCTTTGAGTCGGGGCAGTTCTTCGGTGATTACTTTTTCAACACCGGGATTCTGCAGACCGACCGCATTGAGCATACCCGACGCACATTCCGCAATACGCGGTGTGGGATTGCCGAAGCGGGGTTCTCTCGTGGTGCCCTTGAATGAAAAAGAACCGAGAATATTGATATCGTAAAGTTCGTTGAATTCGTAGCCGTAGCCGAACGTTCCGCTGGCGGGAATGATCGGATTGTCCAGTTGCAGACCGCAAAGGTTTACACTTGTGTTTACCATATGATCTCCTCCTTTACCAGCACGGGGCCGTCTTTGCAAATGCGTTTGTTGCCGTATTTGGTTTTGCAGGAACAGCCCATGCAAGCACCGAACCCGCAACCCATGCGTTCTTCAAAACTGTATTGACCGCTGACGGAGGCCGTGTTGTAAACTGCTTTGAGCATCGGTTCGGGACCGCAGGAATAGGTGAATGTGCAATCCGCTGTTTTGAGCGCGTCCGTCACAAAGCCTTTGATGCCGTAACTGCCGTCAACGGTTGTTACGAGCACCTTGCATCCGATCTCTTTGAATGCATCTTCAAGAAAGATCTCTTTGCTTGTATTGAAACCGAGAATGGCAGTCACTTCTTTGCCTTGTGCGCGCAGTGCTTTTGCAAGACCGAACATGGGCGGAACACCGACACCGCCGCCGATGACCGCGGGATGTTCGCCCGAAAGGGACGCATCGAAACCGTTGCCGAGTCCCGAAAGCACGTCGAGTTTTGCACCGTTTTGCAGTGTTGCCATATATTCGGTGCCTTTGCCGACGACTTTATAAATGATGGTGACGGTCTCGCTGTTCCAATCACAAACCGAGATCGGTCTGCGCAGGTAAAAACCGTCCAATTTGATGTTGATGAACTGTCCCGGTGCGGTGATCGCAGACGTATCACCCGCAAGGATCATTTTGTATACGTTTTCGGTCAGTTGTATGTTTTCAACGACCGTGAAAAAGCCTTGTTTTGTCATTTTGTTGCCTCCCACACGATGTTGCCGTTTTTAACCGTCATTAAGCACTTTCCGTAAACTTCCCAATTTTCAAACGGTGTTGCTTTGCCCATGGAAACGAAACGGCTGCTGTCGATTTTGAATGGATCGTGCAAACTGAACACGGTGAAATCCGCAGGAGCTCCTTCTTCGATGTCCGTTCCGATGCCGAATCGGGCTTTCGCATTGTTGTGCAACAGGTCCATCAGTTTTTCGAGTGTGATGAATCCTGTTTTTACAAGATGCGTGTACAGAATGGGGAAGGCGGTTTCAATACCCGTGATGCCCATTAAACTGCCTGCAAGACCTTTTGATTTTTCTTCTGCCGAATGCGGTGCGTGGTCGGTTGCAATCATATCGATCGTTCCGTCTGCAATGCCTTCGAGCAAGGCTTCGCGGTCTGCCTGTGCACGAAGAGGCGGATTCATTTTGAAGCGCCCGTCTTCCTGCAGATCGGCATCGGTCAGCACAAGGTAGTGCGGCCCGGTTTCGGCAGTTACGTCAATGCCCTCTTTTTTTGCCTTGCGGATCAGATCCACACTTTCTTTTGCCGAAATATGGCAGACGTGATAGGCGCAGCCCGTTTCGGCGGCAAGGCGCAGATCGCGTTCGATCATTTTCCATTCGCTTTGCGAACAGATGCCCTTGTGCCCGTGCGTTTTGCAGTAATCTCCGTCGTGAATGTAGCCGCCGTTGAGTAAAGCGTTTACTTCACAGTGTGCGGATATGATCTTGTTGAGTTTCTTTGCGCGAAGCATGGCAGTGCGCATCATGTCGTCATCCTGCACACCGCGGCCGTCATCGGAAAATGCACAGATATAGGGAGCCATATCTTCCATCGCAGACAGTTCGTTGCCTTGCTGACCGACCGTGATCGCTCCGTAAGGGTGCACGCCGATCACCGCATCGCGGCGGATGATGTCCAGTTGCTCGTTTAAATGTGTAAGGCTGTCGGGTACGGGTTTTAAGTTCGGCATGGCGCAAACTTCGGTGTAACCGCCTGCCGCACACGCACGGCTTCCCGAGAAAATTGTTTCTTTATAAGAAAAACCCGGCTCTCTCAAATGCACGTGTGCATCGATGAAACCGGGAAAAACAAAGCAATCGGGAAAAGAAAATACCTTTTCCGCTTCATTGTTCAAAGCAGAAAACGAGCCGTGCTTCACCGAAAGGGTTTCCGGTAAAAAACGGCGATCTTTATAAATGTTGCAATTGTTGATGTTAAAATTCATTTCTCTCATTCCTTCCAATGCATTATACCTCTTTTTTTGAAGTCTGTCAAGACATATTGTTGACTTTTTACTATAAATATGGGATACTGTCGTCAGGAGTGAGAAATATGTCTTTGTTTGATGAAATCAAGGCTTATGCGGACAAGGGATTGTATCCTTTTCATATGCCCGGGCATAAGCGCAATGCGCAGTTTGACAGCATGAACGGTCTGTTTGCATTCGATCTGACGGAAGTGGACGGCACGGACGATCTGCACGCACCGGAGGGGATTCTGAAGCAGGCACAGCAAAGGGCCGCCGCGTTGTACGGCTGTGACGATGCGTATTTTTTAGTCAACGGAAGCACAGCGGGGATTCTGACGGCTGTCAGTGCCGCTGTGCCGAGTGGCGGCGAGATCATCGTTGCCCGTAATTGTCATAAATCGGTATTCAATGCCGTTTTTCTGCGCAATCTGGAGCCGCATTACGTGTATCCTTCTTTTGTTGACACTTACGGTATCAACGGCAGTGTGCAGGTCTGTGATGTGGAAAATGTATTGAAACAGCACCCGCAGGCAAAGGCGGTTGTTATCACAAGCCCGACCTATGAAGGCGTTGTCAGTGATATTAAAAGCATTGCGGATGTTGTCCATGCGCACGCAGCCGTTTTGATTGTTGACAGTGCCCACGGTGCGCACCACGGTTTTTCGGCATTTTTCCCCGCACAGGCTGTTCATCTCGGTGCGGATGCGGTGGTTGTAAGTCTGCATAAAACATTGCCGTCTCCGACGGGAACGGCTTTGCTGTTGTGCAACGGAAACGGCATTTCCCGCAGTGCGGTCAGAAGATATCTGGACTGCTATGAAACCAGCAGTCCGTCATATCTTTTTATGATAGCCGAAGACGCCTGTATCGGGCTTTTGCGCGATCAACAACAGGAACTTTTTGCCGCATTTGAGAATAAACTGCGTGATTTTGACAGGAAAATGCAAGAACTGCAAACACTGCGTGTTTTTTGCATGGGGAATGATAGCCCTGAAAACCATCCGCATATTTTCGCGCATGACAAAAGCCGCATCGTTGTCAGCACGATCGCGTGCAATTTGGACGGATTTGAACTTGCAGGCATTTTGCGTGAACGGTTTTGCATTGAAGCGGAAATGGCGTTTGGTGAATATGCGGTTTTGCTTACAAGCATCTGTGACACACAAGAGGGATTTGACCGTCTTGCCGATGCCTTGCTGACCGTGGATAAAGAATGTAAAACCGTGCAAAAGCAAGTGCCGTGTGCTTGCCCGATTGCGGAAAAAGCAATGAAGCCGTCACAGGCGGAATTGAAAAACGGCGGTTTTGTTCTTTTGGATGATGCAGTCGGAACAGTCTGCCATGAATATGTCTGTGCGTATCCGCCGGGGACTCCCGTGTTGATCCCGGGGGAAACCGTTTCCCCGCAGATGATTGCATTTTTGAACAATGCCGTTTCGCAAGGTGCGAAAATAACGGGCAGCGGCGGTCAAATGCCCGAAAAAATTGAAGTTATCGCACATTAAAAATGTTCTTGACAAGCAAAGTATATGGTGATATTATAATATAAACAAATACGCAGATATCTGCGAGAAAGAGGATATTTATGGCACATATCAACACCATCAACACCAGAAATCTTCATGAATCCGCTGTCAACGGCGGTTGCGGCGAATGCCAGACTTCCTGCCAGTCCGCAAGCAAGACCTCTTGCTCGGTTGCAAACCAGAAATGCGAACAGTGCAAGAAGAATAACGACTGAGTCGTGCAAAAAACAGAAATCGACCGCAGTTCTTGTTGACTGCGGTTTTTCTGCTTTCAGGAGAGAATGATCATGGTTCATCTTTATAAAAACAACGGCTACAATATCGTCATTGATGCAAACAGCGGATGTGTGCACAGCGTAGATGATGTGGCTTATGATATGATCGGGCTGTTTGAAACACTTGATAAACAAACTCTGATCGACACCGTACTTAAAAAATATGCAGACAATCCGGCCGTGGATGAAAAGGAACTGGAGGAGATCTATGCGGATATCATAGCTCTGAAAGAATCCAAACAGCTTTTCTCGGAAGATGAGTTTGCCGAATTTCAGTGGGATTTCAAAAAGCGCAATTCCGTTCTTAAAGCCATTTGCCTGCACGTGGCACATGATTGCAATCTTGCGTGTAAATACTGTTTTGCGGGCAAGGGCGAATACAACGGTGAAAAGGCACTCATGTCCTATGAAACGGGTAAACAGGCACTGGATTTTCTGGTTGCAAATTCGGGAACTCGTCATAATCTTGAAGTGGACTTTTTCGGCGGAGAGCCGCTGATGAATTTTGAAGTGGTCAAGCAGTTGACCGCTTACGGCAGAAGTCTTGAAAAGAAACACAACAAGAACTTCCGCTTTACGCTGACCACCAACGGTATCCTTGTGGATGATGAGGTCATTGATTTCTGCAACCGCGAAATGAGCAACGTGGTACTCAGCATCGACGGCAGAAAGTGTGTCAATGACCGTATGCGTGTCAGCCGCAACGGGTTGGGCAGTTACGATATCATCCTGCCGAAATTTCAGGACTTCATTGCAAAACGCGGTCAGCGTGATTATTATCTGCGCGGTACATATACAGGGTTTAACAAGGATTTTGCCGCGGATATCCTTCACCTTGCCGATCTCGGTTTCAGGGAACTTTCCATGGAACCCGTGGTCTGCGATCCGAAAGAAGAATATGCTCTGCACGAAGAAGATGTGCCTGCTCTTTGCGAGCAGTATCAGATTCTTGCCGATGAAATGCTCAGACGCAAACGCGAGAAAAACGGCTTTACCTTCTATCACTACATGATCGATCTGATGGGAGGCCCCTGCATTGCAAAACGCATTTCGGGTTGCGGTGTCGGCGTTGAATACATGGCGGTCACCCCTGCGGGGGAACTGTATCCCTGCCATCAGTTCGTGTCGGAAGAACGCTTCCTGCTCGGCAACGTGTGGGACGGTGTTCTGCATCCGGAAGTGCTCAACGAGTTCAAACTGTGCAATGTCTATGCGCACGAAGAATGCAAAGACTGCTTTGCACTTTTATACTGTTCGGGCGGATGTGCGGCCAATGCTTACCATTCCACGGGCGACATTACGGGCGTATATAAACTCGGTTGCGAATTGCATAAAAAGCGTATCGAATGCGCCATTATGCTCAAGGTCGCAGAACAGACAGAAGGTCTTGAAGAATGAAACACACAATAAAAATGTTGCCGGGCGAATGCTGGTGGTGCGGCAGTGTCAGGGATGCGCATGAAATGCCGTATACCGAGAGATCCGATTGTTTTTTCGATCTGGACGGCAGTCGCGATCAGTTTGCCCCTTTGCTGTTGTCGAACAAAGGCAGATACGTTCATTCCGCCTGCAGTTTCAACGGTCGGATCAAGGACGGCATCATCTGTCTGGAAGGAAAAGCCGATTTTGAAGTCGGTGACGGCTATGGTGATCTGCGCGGCGCGTATCTTGCCGCCATGCAGGCATTTTTCCCCTTTGAAAACAAACTGCCGCATTCCTTGTTCTGGACGGCGGCACAATATAACACATGGATCGAACTGGGTGTTGAGCAGACAACGGAAAACATCCTTCGCTATGCGCGCGGGATCCTTGCAAACGGATGTAAACCGGGTGTGCTGATGATCGATGAAGGTTGGCAGTTGTCTTACGGCAAATTTGAGTTCAACCGCAATAATATCCCTGATCCCAAAGCTCTGTTGGATGAACTGCACGCCATGGGATTCAAGGTGATCCTGTGGATCACACCGCTTGTCAGTTGTGCAGATCCTTATTTTTGCGATCTCTGCGATGCAGGATACCTGCTCAAAAACAAAAACGGTGAGATCGCTCTGCGCAAATGGTGGCAGGGGTACAGTGCCGTTTTTGATCTGAGCAACCCGAAAGCCGCTGCATACTATCATAACGGTTTGCGCTATTTGATGGAAGCATACGGTGCGGACGGTTTCAAGTTCGATGCGGGCGATCTGTATTTTTACGATGATGCAGATCAAACGGCCGGGAATGTTTCTGCGCGTGAGCAGACTTCTGTTTTCAATGCACTGGGTGCGCAATATGAATTGAATGAATTTCGTTCCTGCTGGAACTTCGGCGGCAGACCGATCGTTGCGCGTTTGCACGATAAAAGCCCCGTTTGGGACGGCGGCAACGGATTGGATACACTGGTTCCGCATACGGTCGCGCAAGGACTTGCAGGCTATGCCTATTGCTGTCCCGATATGGTCGGCGGCGGAACAAGAGGCGAGTTTGTTGCCTTGCGGAACGTGGATGAAGAACTGTTTGTGCGTTGGGCACAGGCCAATGCTTTTATGCCCATGATGCAGATCTCTGCGGCTCCATGGCGTGTTTTGTCTGCTGAAAACGCACAGCGTGTGCTTGCGGCGATTCAACTGCATGAGCAGTACGGAGAAGTTTTTTATGCACTGGCGCGCAAAGCCGCGGCAACAGGGGAGCCGATCGTACGACATATGGATTATGTTTTTCCCGATGAGGGATTTGAAACGGATAATACGCAGTTCATGGTCGGAAATGATCTGATGGTCGCACCGGTTTTGCAAAAGGGATGCATCGCACGCAATGTGCATTTTCCGCAGGGAACATGGTGTGACAATAACGGCAATACTTATGAAGGCAATCAAACGCTGTCGTTGTCAGCCGATCTCAACAGTGTTTTATATTTTACAAAAGTGAAGTGAATCAATATGAATGAAACGACCTGCAGTCAGGTTTTAATCAAAGATTGTATCAGTAAAGACAGACCTCGGTTGTCTTTTGAAATATTTCCGCCCAAAGAGTGGGCAAAAATCGAAGACACCAAAAAAGTGGCAAAGGCTCTTTCGTGTTATGCACCGTCATTTATCAGTGTTACTTACGGAGCCGGAGGCGGAACATCCGATTATACCTTTGCGCTGACACAGCAGATCGTTGAAAAATACCATGTGCCTGCTTTGGCCCATCTGACCTGTGTCGGTTCCGACAAAGAAAAAGTGGAAGCCGCGTTGAATGAAATGCAATCCCGAGGAATCAAAAACATTCTTGCTTTGCGAGGAGATATTCCCGCAAACAGTGATTTTTCTTTTTCAAAGGATTTCCGCCATGCGGATGAACTGATGCGTTTTATCAAAGAAAAGGGGGATTTCTGCATAGGCGGAGCCTGTTATCCCGAAGGACACCCCGAATCTGCATCCACCGAAGCCGACATCGAATCCCTCAAACGAAAAATTGACGCAGGTGCGGATTTTCTGACCACGCAGATGTTTTTTGATAACAATATTTTTTATACGTTCCGTATGCGTATGCTCGGTAAAGGCATGGATATTCCCGTTCTGCCGGGTATCATGCCCATCGTGAACGCAAAGTCCATCAAACGCATCTGTGCAGTGAACGGAACACCTCTGCCGCCGCGTTTTAAGGCGATCGTTGACCGTTTCGGTGACGATCCGAAAGCCATGAAACAGGCAGGCATCGCGTATGCCACCGAACAGATCATCGATCTGTTTGCAAACGGTGTCAATCATATTCATCTTTATACCATGAACAGACCTGAGGTTGCGGGTGCGATCATCAACAACCTGTCGGGTATTCTTGCTTGATACGCAGAAAGCGTGATTACAATGAATTTTAAGAATCTACAGTTTTTTGACGGCGGCTTCGGTTCTCTGTTACAAAAAAGAGGATTGCAACCGGGCGAAAAGCCCGAAGCGTGGAATATAAGCCACCCGGATGCCGTTCTTGCGATCCACAAAGAGTATCTGCAGGCCGGCAGTGATATTATTACCACCAACACATTCGGTGCAAACGCATTGAAATATGACGATCCCGCAAGTGTTATCCGCGCAGGGGTGCAGGTTGCAAAACAGGCGGTTGCGCAAGTCGGATACGGAAAGGTTGCCCTCGATATCGGCCCGACGGGAAAACTGTTGGAGCCGTTCGGACCGCTTGGCTTTGAAGATTGTGTCGATCTGTTCAAACAGCAGATCGGAGCCGGTTGCACACAGGCGGATCTGATCATCATTGAAACCATGAGTGACCTGCAGGAAGCGCGTGCTGCCGTGCTTGCGGCAAAAGAAACCTGCAGTTTGCCGATTTTTGTCACTTTGTCATTCGGTGAAGACGGCAGGTTGCTTACGGGAGCAAGCGTTGAGGTCGCCGTTGCGGTGCTGGAAGGTATGGGAGTTGATGCCATCGGACTCAATTGCGGTCTGGGGCCTGTTGAAATGTTGCCGCTTGCAAAACGCATGGCGGCGGTCACGTCGTTGCCGATCATTCTCAATCCCAACGCGGGAATGCCCGTGCTTGAAAACGGAGAGACGGTCTATAAGATCACGCCCGAAATCTATGCACAGGCGGTCGGTGAACTGTTGAAAGTCGGTGTCGCTTTTGTCGGCGGCTGTTGCGGAACAACACCCGATTATATAAAGGCCCTGCACACGGCATTTTCACAGTATCCGTTTGTTGTGCCGAGCGAGAAAAGCAGAACGGTCATTGCATCCAACACCAAAACGGTCGTATTGGAAGATAAGCCCGTTGTGATCGGAGAACGTATCAATCCGACGGGAAAACCGAAACTCAAAGAAGCACTGCGCAATGCAGATATGGATTACGTGGTGCGTGAAGCCATGACGCAGGAGGAACACGGCGCGGATATTCTGGATGTCAACGTCGGTGCGCCGGGCGTCAATGAAAAAGAAGTGTTGCCGCAGTGCATACGTGTCATCACACAAACGGTCACGTTGCCTTTGCAGATCGATACGGCGGATCCCGCGGCCATGGAACAGGCATTGCGCTGTTATTGCGGCAAGGCTCTCATCAATTCCGTCAACGGCAAACAGGAATCCATGGATGCCGTATTTCCGCTTGTGAAAAAATACGGCGGTTGTGCGGTGTGCCTGACGCTGGATGAAAACGGCATTCCCGAAACGGCGGACGGACGTTTGCGGATCGCGGAAAAAATCGTCCGTGAAGCCGAACGCTACGGCATTGCACGCAGTGATTTATTGATCGATACACTCACTTTGTCTGTCAGTACAAAAGCCGACAATGCAATTGTCACACTTGAAAGTTTGCGGCGCGTGCGTTTTGATATGGGACTGCACACCGTATTGGGGGTATCCAATGTTTCATTCGGTCTGCCCGACAGACCGGGTGTGAATGCCGCATTTTTGACGCTTGCCATGCAAAACGGTCTTTCTGCCGCCATTATCAATCCGTTAAGCCGTCCCGAACGCACGGCGGTACTGGCATTCCGTGCGCTCAATGCAATGGATGAAAACTGTGAAAACTATATTGCCTTTGCTTCGGATGCACCCGCACAGGCGGTTGCGGAAGAAACAGTGCAGACGCTTGCTTTTGCCGTTCGCAAAGGGCTTGCCGAAAAAGCGGCGGAACTTGCAAAAGAAATGCTGAAAAGCAATGATGCTTTACAGATCATCAATGCCGAGCTGATTCCCGCATTGACGGCGGTCGGGGAGGCGTTTGAGAAAAAAACACTCTTTTTACCGCAACTTCTGTCGTCTGCCAAGGCCGCACAATCTGCATTTGCCGTGCTCCGTGAAAACGGCAAACAGACGGAAAATGCAGACAAAAAAATCGTCTTTGCAACCGTCAAAGGGGATATTCACGACATCGGAAAAAACATCGTGACCATGCTTTTGAGCAATTACGGTTTTACGGTGATCGATCTCGGTAAGGATGTGCCGCCGCAGACCGTTGCAGAGACCGTAGTTGAAAACGGTGTAAAACTTGTCGGCCTCAGTGCGCTGATGACCACCACTTTGCCTGCAATGGAAGAAACCGTAAAACTGTTGCGTGCCGTCAAGCCCGATTGCAAAGTCATGGTCGGCGGTGCGGTCGTCACGCAGGAATATGCCGATTCGATCGGTGCGCATTTCTACGGCAAAGATGCCATGGAAGCAGTACACATCGCACAGACGTTTTTTGACGATAATTAAAAAAAGCATAGAAAAAGATCCCGTTTTGCAGTACACAGACCGCAAAACGGGATCTTTTGCCGTATTCTTTATCGGTTCAGAAATTCTATGTTCGTGCAATACACAATATCCTCTTTGCCTGCGATCATGCTGCACACTTTTTCAATGTGTTCCCAGTTGTTGCCCCAAACATTGAAATCAAACTCATACGAATGTCCCCACAGGTAAAACAGCAAATCACCGTCAGTGGCTTGTGCATCGATGAAGTTCTGTAACAGTTCAAAAATGTGTTCATCGCCGTGGTGGCAGGTCGGGTGCCACATCATCGGATCATCGGGCGGTAAGAATTTTCCCGTGCTGTCAATGGTACGTGCATATCGTATGCCGCAGTCTGCAAGGATATCAGCCGTTCTGCGGTCGTATGTGCCGCCGGGATACGCATGGCCGACGACTTCGTAACCTGCAAGTTCGGACAATGCCTGCATATCGTCTTTGATCTGCATTCTGACTTGCGAATCCGAAATCTTGGTAAGGTCGGGATGTGTTTTTGCATGGGTTGCCACTTCGTGTCCCGCATAAACAACAGAAACTTCATCGGGGCTTATTTTGTTATGCGCAACGGGTTTGCCCAGACGAATGAGCGTATTGTCTGTTCCCAGAAAACCGGAGTTGACATTGAATGTGCATTTCAGGTTATAGCGGTTGAAGATCTCAACCAATCTTCTGTCCTGCAAAACACCGTCATCGTAACTGAGTGTAAAATACTTTTTGTATGCCATTTCGGGACCTCCTTTTATTCCTTTTCGGAATTTGTTGCGTAAATATGCGGCAATTGTTCACTGAAAAAAGCAAAGGGGGCAATATTGCTTTGTATTGCCGCCTGCGCCTGCTGTAAAAGCAACATCCGTTCCTGTTTCAAACGGAATGCAGGTAAATTGGTGTAGGACGCGCGAATCTCGTTGTCTTCTTCGATTCTGTAAATGTTCTGCGTAATATCATCCTGCGAAAAATAAATAAAAATGTCGCTGTCGGTATGTGCAACGCCTGCAAGCAAAAACAGATCACACGCAAACCCGATGCAAACGGTCTTGTAGGGTTTCGTGCAAAAACCGTTTTGGTAAAAGGAAGTTGTAAACAGAAAATCCGTTTCACCTGCACAAAAACGGTCAACAGCTTTACGGCGTTGCTCAAACGGCAGTCCTGCGTGGGACAGCGCACAGCGGTAACCGAAAAAACGGAAATAACGGTATGCATCTTCCGCTTTTTGCCGATCGGTGCAGAAAACAAGCGCACGCTCCATGTGTTCGGTGCGCACAAGATTTTCAAACAGGGGAACGGGTTGTTCTGTCTGCGTGCTTGTCAATTTTACATCCGCAATGTCATTTGGCGGATAGATTCTTGCCGGTGTTTTCATGTTCAGTGTGACCGTGATATCACGCAGAATGGCGGATTGATCGGTCTGGCAGAATGCACACAAGGGGAGTGTATACGATAATTCCGAGCGCAGATCGCACAGCAAGCGCAGACGCTTGTCAAAATGAGACAGCAGGGGGCTTGTGCGTTCGGCGTGAAAGAGCAGTACGGCACAAAACGGCACTTCGTTGAGCAAATTCGTCAGATTATCCTCTTTGAGCATGGAAACCGAGGCAAACAGAACGCAGTGCTCATTTTTTACGATATTGCGCAAGCAGGTTTCTATTTCTTCGGGCGGTAAAGTTTCACGCAGAAAAAAGCGGTTGCCGCCGTCAAGTGTTTGTCGGTATGCGGCATTCGGTGTGCACGGCAGTAAGCACAAGATCCGTCCGCCAACGGCAAGACAGATTTCCTCCAACAGGGCATCGCGGCATTCAAAAACGGGTTTGAATACCAATACATCCGCTTGATGTTTCAGTTTTTCGGCAATAACGGCCGCAGTTTTGTTGAGGTTGTGCATTCTCATTTCTCTCGCAATCGACATTTTTTAATAGTATATCAATATTTGTTAACAAAATCAATATTTACATTTTTTATATTCTGTGATATCATTTAAAAAAATAATTAAAAGAAGGTATACAGCAATGGATAACAGAACACCTCAACAGATCAAGGAAGAAATTTGCGAGATCGGCCGCCGTATTTATATGAACGGTTTTGTTGCTGCAAACGACGGCAATATCTCCGTTAAAGTCGGTGAAAACGAGTATTACTGCACTCCCACGGGTGTTTCCAAGGGTTTTATGACACCCGATATGATCATCCGCGTGGACGGTGAAGGCAATAAAATAGAGGGTTCTTTGAATCCTTCTTCCGAAATCAAAATGCATCTTCGCGTTTACCGTGAACGTCCCGATGTCAATGCGGTCGTGCATGCACATCCGCCCATTGCAACCGCTTTTGCAGTGTGCAATATTCCGTTGGATCAGTATATCATGCCCGAAGCGGTACTGTTCCTCGGCACCGTGCCCGTTTGTGCTTACGGCACTCCGTCCACGGATGAAATTCCCGAATCTCTGCAGCCCTATATTCAGAACCACGATTCCTTCCTGTTGCAGAATCACGGTGCGCTGACCGTCGGCAATACATTGATGCGTGCATACTTTAATATGGAATCGGTTGAGTTTTATGCAAAAGTTTCCAAACTTGCAAAAGAACTCGGCGGCGGCAGAGAATTCACGGACGAAGAAATGGCAAAACTGGCAGAAATCCGCAAAGGCTTCAATGTTGCGGGCAGACATCCGGGTTTTGACCGCAAATAAGTTATAATGCAAAAGGAGATCATAAAATGAAAAAGGGAAGAATTATCCGCAAAAGCGTGACTGCCGTTGCAGGTATGGCGGCCGCTTACGCTTATCTTACCAAAACGGGCGAAATTGAACCCATCGGCTCCGAAAAATTCAAGGAATCCGTGATTGCTTACGGCAAAAAAACAGGTCTGGAAACACTTGATAAGACGCTGACCAACGGTCTTGGCTTTGTCGAAAAACTGTTGGCTGAACCGGCATCTTTCGGCAATGTTCCCTCTGCCGATGATTTTTACACAGGTACGGAAGAATTCCTGCGTGCTCCTGCAAAGGGTGCCAAATGGTATCTCGGCAGTGCATGGGCAAGTCTTGTGCCCGATGATTGGCAGACACATCCGTATTTCCTCGGCGGTTATATGGTGGCTGAAAACGGTTTTACCAACCGTGTGGAAGACTTGATCGACGATATGCGCATCCGTTGTATTGCCCTGTCCGACAATTCCGATCGCGGTGTGCATCTGTTCGGCACCATCGATTGCATCGGTTTTGCCAACAAGGACATCCGCATCGTTCGTTCCAAGGTGGCGCAAAAGGCCAAAGAAGCAGGCATCAAACTCGGTTCGGTCAATATTTTCTCCACCCACTGCCACAGTTGCATTGATACGCAGGGGCTGTGGACAAAGACCGAAGACGGCGGTAAGATTCTTTCCAATCTGCTGAAATCCGTACAAGGGAAAGAAGTGGAAAAAGGTACGGATATGCACTTCCTTGAGATTCTGTACGAAAAGGCGGCAGATGCACTCTGGGCGGCTGTTGAAGATATGACACCGGGCAAAATGACCTTTGCGCAAAAGGACATCGGCAGCGGCTATGTGGATAACCGCAACCGTCCGTCCGCTACGGCACTTCCCACCGTGATCAACCGTTTCCTGTTTACCCCCACGAGCAAAAAGAAAGCCCCCACCATGATCGTCAACATCGGTGCCCATCCGGACGTTGCCGGACTTGCAACCTCGGACGGCTCGAGCAACGGCCGTGAGATCAGCGGTGACTATGTGTATTATCTCGGTGAAACGCTGGCTGAATACGGTTACAACTGTATGTTCTTCAACGGTGCCATTGCCGGTATTTACATGGCAAGAGGATTGTCCAATGATGCACAACCCATGGAAAAACGCTACGAACAGTCTTTGCGTTACGGCCGCGAACTTGCCAAGATCGTGATCGCGCTTACCAAAACGCAGGCTGAAATTGAAGCCGACACCGCACTTTCCGAACCCGAAGTGGTGGCAAAAGAAAGAGAACTCGGCGGCGACGGTTATACCCTTTGGTATGAAGACTGGGAAGCGGTCGAAGAACGTAAACTCGATCCCATTCACAATATCCGTTTGCGTGAAATTGTCGTCCCCGTCAAGAATCCGCTTATTCGCATTGCAGGCAAACTTGCGATGGCAAACTATGACATCGCCCGTAAAGGCAAAAACGGGTATTGCGTAACAACCGAGATCGGTTATATGGAATGGGACGATGTAAAGATAGCCATGGTGCCCTGTGAGTTGGTGACCGACCTGTACAAAGGCGGTGCATCTCTCACTGCGGAAGGCTCTTGCAGAGGATATGATTTCGGCTATCCCTGTCTGTGTGATATCTTCGGTGACGATCTTCTCTGCTTCGGTCTTGCAAACGACGCCGTCGGCTATATCGTACCCGATAACGACTATTCTATGCGTCTTTTGGACGGTCATTACCACGAGACGCTGTCTTTGGGTGATGAAACCGCATCTACCATGATAAAAGGATTCCTTGCGCTCAACAGAGAACTGTAAAGCAATGCAAAATAACAGCTGTACCGACTCTTATGAAAAGGTCGATACAGCTGTTTGTTTATTATATAGGAAACTGCTTGCGATTGTGAGCAGTTAGCATATAACAAAAACGCCTTTTTGTCCCCAATTTTTTATTTTGTCATGTCCGTAATTCGCTTGTCAAGGGACGGATCGGGGGAGACGGACGCATTTTTGATCATCGTTTCAATTTGCTTTTCGGATATCGGGGGCGCGTTTGCAGCAACCGTTCCCGTGACGGTTTGCAAAGCGGAACTGTGTTTTTTTCTGATGAACAGAAAACCGCCGAAGCACAGCACAAGCAGGCAGGCAACCGTAAAAAAGAAAGCATAATACGAAGTGTTGCGCGTGTCAATGTCAATGCGCATATCCGTTTGAATTGCAGGTGTTTCTTCGTAT
>JAFQKN010000093.1 GCA_017396895.1 Clostridia bacterium | reverse complement strand
CAGAACGGCAAAACGTAAATTAAAAATGATAAAACAATCAAATTGTTTCCACACGTTTAGCATTTAGCGTTTTGCGTTTAGAACTTGTAAATCATAATTTAAGTGCTAAGTTCTAAGTGCTAAACGCTAAACGACCGAAACAGCAAGTTTTTCTGTCGTTTGCAGCAAAATCGGTCAAACAGAACGGCAAAACGTAA
This sequence comes from Clostridia bacterium, assembly GCA_017396895.1. GTDB lineage: Bacteria > Bacillota > Clostridia > Oscillospirales > Acutalibacteraceae > RUG806. The sequence continues at coordinate 8,715 of JAFQKN010000093.1, read as the reverse complement.
ATTAAAAATGATAAAACAATCAAATTGTGTCCACTCGTTTAGCATTTAGCGTTTTGCGTTTAGAACTTGTAAATCATAATTTATCTCTCATCTTTTTCATCAAAAAAACAGGCTGCACCGTGCAACCTGTTTTTTTATTCAACTGCGTCAAAACAGGATCGGCGGTTGATCCGTTTGCTGAAAATAGAAGGACGTGATCCCGTAATATTCTTCAAGGCATAAACCGCTGCCGTTCAATTTTGCCGCTTTTTCCGTTCCCACAAAACGAATGTGCCACGCTTCGGGGCTGTAACCGGTTTTATCGGACTTTCCTTCCGGGTATCTTAAAATAAAACCGTATTGCACACAGTTTGCGTGTAACCACTGCGCTTCGGGGGAACCGGTAAAATAGCCCGTATCATTGGTCACATCAATGGCAAGTCCCGTTTGATGCTCGGAGTGCCCCGGTCGTGCCGCATACGCATCTGCGTAATCGGTTCCGTAATCCCGAACATACTCGTCATAGAGTTCTTTTTGCTCGGAATAGGGGCGAAATCCGGAGTTCAGATATATATTCACTCCGTCCTTTTTGGCTGCTGTCTGCAAGGCGGCAAAAGCATCCCGGCATTCATTAACAAGTCCGTTTGTGTCATAATCGTCGGGCAAGGCATACGTTTTGTTTGCGATGATGATTGAGTCAATATATGTCACACCGTTTTTGTTGTAAACTTTATAGTAATTGTCGGTCAGTCCTATAAACTCTGCATCCGGCATCCCGCTGTTTGCGCTGTCGTCACTGCGGCCGAATCCGACGGATAAACGAAGAATTTCACGCGCATCAGCCGGGGTGATTGCACCGTCGCGGTCAAGATCGCAGTCTTTTTGCTGTTCTTCGGTCGGAATATCCAAACGAACCGCAATGCGAAGGGCAATGCGCGCATCTGCAACGGATAATATACCGTCACCGTCCGCATCCGCACAGCGCGCGGAGCCGACAACAGACAGTGTAAAAAACAGAAACAGTATAAGAATGCCGACACCGATGCGGTATATGCACTGTTTTATCATCGTTTTGCAAGTTCCGCGAAGATCTTTTCTTTGAGTTGTTGCGGATCGCAATTTTTGTTGAGCAGTTTCATGGCCTGTCCGAACAGTGCCATGGCGGCCTTTTCTTTGCCTGCCTTGAAATCGGCAACGGCTTTCGGGTTTTCGTCCACGACCTGTTTGACAACGGCATCCACTCTGTCGTCGTTTCCGCCTGCAAGCAGACCGTTTTCGGCGGCAAAGGTTTCGGGTTGTACGCCGTCTTTGAACATGGCGGCCAGCACTCTTGCGGCATTCGGTCGCGTGACCGTACCGTTTTTAACAAGTGCTATGAGTTTTGCAAGGTCTTGACCGTTGACGGGCAGTTCGTCGGCGGTCAGTTTTTCACGGTTGCACAGTTTCATGCAATCCGAGAAAATCCAGTTTGCGGCATCCTTGATCGGACAGCCTGCCTCAACGGCGGCATCCAGCACGTCGCAAAGTCTGCGGCTTGCAACGAGTTGCCACGCCGTTTTTTCTTCCAGACCCGCTTCCATGTACAGAGCCGCTTTGTCCTCGGGAAGCAGAGGCAGCGTTGCCTGTACGGCATCGTACCACGCATCGTCAATGACGATGGGCATGAGGGTGGGATCGGGGAAATAGCGGTAATCGCCTGCGGTCTCCTTGGAACGCATGGAATAACTCTTGCCCTTGATGTCATCCCAACGGCGGGTCTCCTGCACGAGTTCTTCCGTACCGCTGACAATGGCATCAATGTGACGGGCGGCTTCGTATTCGATCGCCTTTTCGATGGCGGAAAGGGAGTTCATGTTCTTCATTTCGGTGCGCACACCGAGTTCGGTCGAACCTTCGGGACGCACGGAAAGGTTGACGTCACAGCGCATGGTGCCCATTTCCCAACGGCAATCGGACACACCTGCAAAGCGAAGCAGGGCACGCAGTCTTTCAAGGTATGCAATGACCTCTTTTGCGCTTGAAAGGTCGGGACGGCTGACAATTTCGATCAGAGGCACGCTGGTACGGTTGAAATCCACCAGAGTGGTGTCCGTCCAGTCGTCATGCACCAGTTTTCCAGCATCTTCTTCCATGTGGATCTGCTTGATGCCGATGAATTTTTCACCGTTGTCTGTTTCGATCTTCACCTTACCGTCCACGGCAATGGGGGCAAACCACTGGGTAGTCTGGTAAGAAGCGGGCAGATCGGGGTAATAGTAACTTTTTTTGTCGAATGTGGTGGTGCGGTTGATGCGGCAGTTGAGCATCATGCCGGCTGTCATGCCCAGTTCTACCACACGGCGGTTCATCACGGGCAACATACCCGGCATTCCGCAACACGCGGGACAGACGCATTCGTTTTGCTCTGCGCCGTATTTTGCGCCGCACGAGCAGAAGATCTTGGAGTTTGCGGACATCTCCACGTGGACTTCCAGACCGATCACGGTTTCAAACTTCATTGTGCCGCACCTCCTTCGGTTTTCTTTACAAGAGAAAGCAGTGCATAGTCGCTGAACGCTTTGCCGATGATCTGTATGCCGCCGAATGCCGCCACGGGCAGACCGCAGATGCTTGCGGGGGCTGTGTAAAGGCTTTCGTTGTAAGCGGTATCGGTGTCAGTCTCAACGTACGCGGTCTGTGAACAGGCAGGCAGAACGATTGCATCGTAAGAAGCAAACAGTTCGCTGAAATGCGCGCACAGCACACGGCGCATACGCAGGGCTTTGTCATAAACGGGCATATAGTTTTCGGTAGAGAGCACTTCCGAGCCGTACAGCAATTGCATTTTTGTCAGCAAGCCGAACGCTTCGGTGCGTGAATTGGTGTACAGTTCTTCGATGTTTTTGTAATTTGCGGTGCGGTAACCGTATTTCACGCCGTCAAAACGTGAAATGTTGTTGCACAGTTCCGCCGCCGAAAGGGTGTTCCATGCAGGTTGCGCAAGGGGCAGAACGCTGTCGTCGATTTCTTCGATCTCAATGCCGTTTGCACGAAGCGATGCAAGGCTTGCGTTCACTTTTTCGCTCATGTCGGCCGACAGACCGTTCATAAAAGAGGAGATCACGGCCACTTTGCAAATCGGATCTGCATTCTTTGCGCTGTCGATCATGTTCTGCGGCAAACTCGTGCCGTCCTTGTCGTCGTGACCTGCGATCACGGACAGAATTTCTGCGCAACCGTCCGCCGTTTTTGCCATGACACCGACCGTTTCACCCGAACAAACGCAGGCCACAAGACCGTAACGCGATACGGTAGCGTAGGTAGGCTTGATGTAACACAGACCGCTGAGCGCGGCGGCTCTGCGCGGTGTTCCGTTGCTGTCGGTGCAAAGGCAGGCAAATGCATTTTCGGTTTTGATGCTTTCGCTCAACGCGGAAACGAGGTTGCCGTTTTGGTCACGGTTTGCACCGAAATGACTTGTTTCCCCCAGTACGTCAAGAGAAAATTCACCGACATTCACCTTGCCGGCGATGCCGTAGCCTGCATTTTGCAGACGGGGAACGACCTCTGCGTCAAACAGGCTCATAAAGCCTTCGAGCATCTTACTGCCTGCGGCGGTGGGGTAGTCTTTGGTTAAGATCAGATCGTCCAAGGCAACGGCTTTGCCCTGTACGTTTTCATTTTTTACGGTAAAAACTGCCATCTTTCACCCTCCCTTATTCCAACAGACGGGGAACCTGCCAGTAGCCGTCCGTCTGTTCGGGGGCACCTTTGAGCAGATCCTCGCGGGAGAATATTTTTTTCTTTTCATCGGCACGAAGCACATTTTCCAATGCAAAAATATGTACCATGCGTTCGGTATTTTCCGTGTCAACGGCATTGCATTTTTCCATATCGGCAAAACGGGAAGCGAAGAAGGCAAGGGCTTTTTCGCGTTCTTCTTCGGTCAGTGCAACACGGTTGAGCTGTTCGAGACGTTGCATTTGACAAGCATCCATGTGTATCTCTCCTTATCGGATATAGAGTTACTGTTTATTCTCTGATCTGAATGTTGGCTTCGCGCAACTGCTGTTCGGTCACTTCGCCGGGCGCACCCATCATCAGATCCTGTGCATTGCGGTTGAGGGGGAAGGCGATGACTTCGCGGATGGTCTCCTCGCCTGCGATGAGCATGAGCATTCTGTCCACACCGGGAGCCATGCCTGCATGGGGCGGTGCGCCGAAGCAGAAAGCGTTGTACATGGCACCGAATTTGGCTTTGAGCACTTCTTCATCGTAGCCTGCAATTTCAAAGGCACGTTTCATGATTTCGGGGTTGTGGTTTCTCACCGCACCCGAGGACAGTTCCACACCGTTGCAGACGATGTCGTACTGATAGGCGAAAATTTCAAGCGGATCCTTGGTATTGAGTGCTTCCAAGCCTCCCTGCGGCATGGAGAAGGGATTGTGCGTAAAGTCGATGCGGTTGGTTTCGCTGTTGAGCTCGTACATCGGGAAATCCACGATGTAGCAGAATTCAAATGCATCTTCGTTTACAAGGCCGAGTTGCTGACCGAGCCATGTGCGGATGCCGCCTGCCAACTGATTGACGATGCCGATGCGGTCGCAGATGAAGAACAGCGTTTCGCCGTCCTTGATGCCGACCTGTTCGGTGAGGATCGCTTTTTGTTCATCGGACAGGAATTTTTCGATCGGGCCTTTGTAAATGCCGTCGGTGTAAGTCAAGTAGCCCAGACCTTTCATGCCGATGGACATGGCATACTGCAGGGAATCTTCAAAGAATTTTCTGCTCTGTCCCTGGCAGGGGGCAACAATGCCGCGTACGGGCTTGCCCTTGAACAGCGGGAAATCCACGCCTGCAAAGAAGTCGGTCAGGTCCTGAATGAGAAGCGGATTGCGCAGGTCGGGCTTGTCGGTGCCGTAGTGCAGCATTGCATCCGCAAAGGTGATGCGTCTGAACGGCGGTTTGGACACTTTTTTGTCCGTAAACTGCGTGAATGTATTGTAAAGTACGGTTTCGGCAACGGCAAACACGTCTTCCTGCGTTGCAAAAGCCATTTCAAAGTCAAGCTGATAGAATTCACCGGGGGAGCGATCCTGTCTTGCATCCTCGTCGCGGAAACACGGAGCGATCTGGAAATAGCGGTCAAAGCCCGATGTCATGAGCAACTGCTTGAACTGCTGGGGAGCCTGCGGCAGGGCATAGAACTTGCCCTTGTGTTTGCGGCTGGGAACCAGATAGTCGCGTGCGCCTTCCGGGGAAGAAGCGGTGAGAATGGGTGTCTGAATCTCCATGAAGCCGAGGTCTTCCATCTGTCTTCTCAAAAAACTGATGACCTTTGAACGCAGAACGATGTTATTGTGGATGCGGCGGTTGCGAAGATCTAAATAACGGTATTTTAAGCGCACTTCTTCGCCCGCTGTTGTATCGTTGCCGATCTCAAACGGCAGTGCGTTCAGGCAGGGGCCGAGTACGGAAATTTCGGCGGCCTCCACTTCAATAAGACCTGTTTCAAGACGGGCATTGACGGTCTCCTCGTCACGTTCGGTGACGGTGCCGTTTACGGAAATGACGGTCTGCTTGCCGAGTCCTGCGAGCATTTTGTCGTCATGGACAACGACTTGTGTAACGCCGTAGTGGTCGCGCAGATCCACAAACAGAACGCCGCCGTGGTCGCGTATGACTTCGATCCAGCCGCACAGGGTGACTTGCTGACCGATGTTTTCTTTTCTCAGTTCATTGCAGGTGTGTGTTCTCAACATGGGGTTTCATCCTTTCAAAATTAAGTGGAACAAAACAAAAAAACTGCCTTGTCCCTTACACATGGGACGAAAGACAGCTTCCGCGGTACCACCCAATTTGACCGTTTTTTGTAACGATCCTCTTTTTGCTCACCTTCACGCGGTGCCACGTGCGGTTCTACTCACCCGAAATGAAGAATCACGGGCTTTCTTCCGCAAACTCCGAAGTGTTTTTCGGCCGCAATCACTTACCGTCTTGCACCCACCGACGGCTCTCTGCAAGCAAAAAATACGGCTTACTCGCTTCATCACAGTTTTTGATTGTAATAAATATTTTTTATCATATAAAACGCACATTGTCAAGATTTTTATTTGAAAAACAATCTCCTCCCATTTATTTGAAAGAACAAGCTCCTTCCATTTATTTGAAAGAACAAGCTCCTCCCCGATGCAAACGTGTGGATGTCATCATCGGAAAGGAACCCGTTCTTCGCTGCGGTGGTAAATTATTGTCAGGCAAATAATTGCAACGAATACAAAATTATAAACTTTTTCAAAAAAGGAACGCTTGTGTCAAAACCTTTTGCCGTCAGAACACGGCAACGGTATTTCCGTTTGAATCGAGAAAATGTACGTCACTGATCTGCGCTTTGGTAACTTCATTCAGATCGTACGCCCCGACGTTGTAAAACTTCACATACCAGAAACCGTCTGCCTTACTCACATTGCCGCGGTATACGTTGGAGCCTTCGCGTGTGGTCAGCGTATATTCGTATTGCGCAATATCCGATTCTGCACGCACGCCGTAATACAGCAGGGTATAGCCGATCTCCCGTTCGTTTTTGTCATTGCGCGCAGTAAACCGAATACAGCCGACACCTGCCGTATTTGCGGAAGAATCAAGGGCTGTGCTTGACGTGACAAATTCATAGCGGTTGAAATTCAATATGCCAAGCGGTTTTTGTCTGAAAACAAAAATTTCCTGCGCTTTGCCCGCATCTCCATTGACGGCAATGCGGTAAATGTAATCTTTTTCGGCATAGCGGCCGTCTTTGAGCACCCCGAACACGGTCGCATTGCGTTGGGTGTTTTCAAGGCAGTAAGCTTGGCATTGCTGTGCAGACAGGGTGGTCGAGAAATAAACGGCAAAAATGACCGAAACCGCAAGCACGGCCAAGCAAACGCTTGCAAGGATGAGTTGTTTTGCGTGGTTTTTTATGCAAAAAACTCCTTTCGGTTGAGATAAACCGCCGCCGAAGATGTAAGCGCGAAGATGCACAATGCACCCTCGGCGGAGGGTAGGGGGTAGGGTAATGCAGTCATGCGGTGATTCAGGTCAGTGGTTTTTCGTCAGAACGGAAAACCGTTTCTCGATTGCTTTATCTTCTATTCATCGGTGTTTTGTGTGCTTTGATCTTCCTCTTCTTTTTTGAAAAGATCAATTTCAATTGGTTTTTGATTGTGCAAACGAACGATGTATATTGCTGCCGCTGTCAAGGTACCCAATACATACGGAAAAAATGAGAATTTCGAATTCCCCATAAAGAACAGAACATAAATGGCGAACAGCAGTAAGGCAACCAAAATGATACAGCAATATGCAAATTTCTTTCCTCTTGCATTATTTTTCATTTTGATTTCACCTTTTCCAGATATTCAAAAAGCCGCGGATCAATATCAGCATCGGGATTATACTGCCGGACTTTCTCACAAAGCGTTGAAAACAACTCTATGCGATCCGTATAAAATGGGCTTATCGTGAGTGTTTTTCCATAATGACTGATTTTAACGGTCATTTTTCTGAAACCTATGAACGGACAAGGGCGCACTTTTATGTAACTGATATCTTTGTACTGCGTTGTGATCGTTACGGGCTTTCTTTCCATTCTGACCCGAAAAGAGATAAATCTACAATGTTCGTCATTCAATTCTATTTTCCTGTTCAGATATTCGGGGACATATTGATAGAGAAATATAACAAACAGAGCTATATAGCCTGAACACAGTCTGTATTTTATTTCATCTAACAAATTAACAAAAAACCATGCTATAAAAAAACACATAATACCGGCAGAAAAGAAATATGCAAGGGTTGCCCATTTGCGATAATTGTAAGTTTTCATTATGGTAATACCTCAAAAAATATTCAGTTCATTAATTAAATACATGCTAAGTGTATAGAAAAAAAGGCCAGATGCAACACCAATTACAGGATTCTTTGAAATTAACCCTACGGAAGTTGCAAGTTCAGCAGAAAATGTAACTAAACCTCCCCCGACTAAAACTCCTATAGCCGAAACAGCGGTTTCTACACCAATGTCATGTGTATATACCAAGGGATTTCTGTAAGCAAGCCATGTGTCATATACAACCGTTATTGCATTGATCATCTCGCCGGCTCCGGCAGGAAGTGCTTTACCTGTAATTTGAAGCACATCGACAATATTGGAAAAAGTATCCAATTTATTGTACTTAAAATTTCCTAATACAATATCTTTATCTTCTGCCAAATTATTGGCAAATTCAGTCAAGGTTGTATCGTCATCCGTTGTTCTATCCGCATAATCATATAATGCACCGATGTTGTTTTTAGTAATATAACTTTCAATTGCCGAAACACTAACCATAATTACAATAACATCTCGCACTGTTTGCAACAACGATGACGGAGAACATCCGAATTTATCAATATACATTACCGGATTATTATAACAATACGCAAACATATTGTACCCTGTAAGCGTTTCTCCGGTGGAGATGTAACCGTCGGCGTTGAGAAAACGACCCGTTTCGGGATCGTAGTAACGGGTTGCCAGATAGTAAAATCCCGTTTCGGTGTCGTAGACGTAGCCGCGATAGCGGAACGGATTTTTGGCACCGAGGGTGGATGCCATGGTGCCCGTGACGGAGATGAGTTTACCCCACGTGTCGTAGGTGTACTTCACTTGCGTGCTTCCCTGACTGTCGTAAATTGCAACAACGTCGCCTTGCAGGTTGTAGAAATAGTAATACTGT
>JAFQKN010000092.1 GCA_017396895.1 Clostridia bacterium | reverse complement strand
GCCGTCCCCATGATTGACTCCCCCCATTTGCACAATCATTTCGATAAATCATAATTTAAATTCATTGCAACTTTTCCAAGTTTTCCGTGAGACCGCCATTTTTTATTAACCACTCTTGACAAACACTTCCTACAAGTGTAGTATGTAAGTGGATACTACATCTGTAGGAGGCGTTTTTCTGTGAAATTATCCGAAAAAGAATGGACCGTGCTCAATGCCCTGTGGGAAACGGGCGGCGCGGAACTGGGCTTGTTGGTCAATGTGTTGTATGAAAAAACAGGCTGGAGCCGCAATACGGTGCTGACGTACCTGACGCGCATGGAAAACAAAGGGCTGGTGCGCATTGACAAAACGAATTATCCCCACGTTTACAGTGCCGTATATGATCGCGAAAGTTGCCGTAAGCAGGAACGAAACTCATTTTTGCACCGTGTTTACAGCGGTTCGGCAGGCGATCTCATTGCCGCGTTTCTGAAAGAGGAGACCATTTCACGGGAGGAAAGAGAACGCTTGCGCAAAATGTTGGATGACATGGAGGTGTAAAAATGCGTGATCTCTGGAGTTTTTTGTTGCAAACGCTGAATGCCGGCGGTGTGGCGGTGCTGTTGCTCGCCGTAAAAGCGTTGTTCAAAGACAAATTGCCCCCGAAATGGCAGTTTTCGGCATGGGGTGTACTCGGTATCGTGTTGCTGATTCCCGCAGGTTGGAACGGCCGTTTTGCGCTTGTCAATTGGCAATATGTTGTCGAGTTCATGAAATCGGCGGTGGGAGATTTCAGCTACACCCGTGTACTGTTTCCGTTTCCCGTTGTCCGATCTGCGCCGCAAACGGTTGCAGAATGGCTGTTTTTGGTCTATACGGTCGGCGTGCTCGTGCACCTTTTGATGTATCTGCTCTCCTATATCCGTTTGCGCTTTGTATTGCGCAAAGGTGCGCCTGTATCGGAAAACGTACGCGAAAGTGTCAATGCAATCGCCTCCGGGTTGCAAATAAAACGATGCCGTGTCATACAGGTAGAAGGGCTGCCGAGTGCATTTGTCAGCGGTGTGATCCGCCCCGTTCTTGCGATTCCTGCCCAAACGGATTGTGACGGTAAGATCCTTTTGCATGAGTTGATGCATCTCAGATCCAAAGACACATTATGGAGTATTTGCATTGCATTGTTGCGCAGCCTGCATTGGTGCAATCCGCTGTTGGTGTATTGTGCAAAACGTGCCGTCAATGACATGGAAGCGCGATGCGATCAGTGTGTGTTGGAGCAACTGGAAGGCGAAGAACGCAGGGAATACGGCCGCATTCTGCTTTCCATGGTGAATGAGCGTTTTGCAAGAACACCGGGAACGACCTGCGTGAACAACGGTGCAAAGAGCATTCGCAACCGCATTGAATCCATTGCAAGATTCAAAAAATATCCCCACGGAATGCGCTTGGTGTCGGTTTGTATTCTGCTGCTTCTGGGGTTGTCTGCGGTGATCGGTGAGCCCGTGACGCTCCCCTCGCAACCCAAACAGGCCTATGCGCGTACTTCTTTCGCTTCTTTTATGAGTGTGCCGTGTACCACGTATGCAGGTGCAATGGATGCCTACGCCAAGGCTGTGCTGACGCAAAACGGATATTACCGTGTGCTGTGTGCACCGCAGACTATGCGTGCGGCATTGGGTGAGGAAATGCAAACGAATTACGAAAACAATGTATTTTCCGTATGGAACAGCGGTTTATCCCATGATCCCGATGAACAGGGCGGATATTATATTTATAATCTGCACAAGACCGAAGAAGATGTGTATGAGGGCCTGTTGGTAATAAAACTTCTTTCTTCCGAAGTGCGCTATGACGGTGAATATGAAATACACACGCTTGCATATCAGCCCTTGCGCACCTATAAGGAGAACGGCCGTTGGGTGACGGTTGCGACGGATGATTTTCAGACCGTGACCACGACCGAAGCGGACATCTCGTGGGGCTGTGAAGATCTGCCCGTGCTTGTGTACGGTGCAACGCAGGATCACTGGACAGCCGAAGTGATCACGCAGAACTTTTACACGGTCGAAAGTGCCGTGCAGGTGCAGAATAACAGTTTCGGATTCGCAAACGGCACGTACTTCGACAGCACACCGCGCCCGAATGCCGATTTCACCAAGGCCGGACAGATGCATCGCAAACGGGTGTACCACAACGGTACGCAGGAAGAACGCGATGCCGTTTCCGTGATCAGCCTTTCCGTTTCTGCGGTGTATCCCGGTGAGGAACAGCCCGAAACGCTGACCGAAGTGACAGGTTCTTATGTCAGCGGCAGTAACAGCCACGGTGCGAGTTGGAGCAGCCATTCGGCAGACGCAGGTTGGGGGCCGATGCTGGAACTCGGCGGCGGAGGCGGCAGTCTGGAACCGGAAACAGAGCCTGCCTTTCCCGCATACTATGTTGCCCGCTTGGGGACCGACAGTGAATTCAAGGCAGATCTGATCCTGACCGAGCAGAAAGGGGAGGACGGATGATGATCGAACGCAAACTGTATGGCGGTATTTCCAAAATCGCGTGGGGCTATTTTTTGCTGTATTGCAACATCAACATCGCAATCGGCGGAATTACGGTCAATATTTTGCCGTCCTTTGCGGGATTTCTGCTGTTTTTGTCCGCCATCGGCCTGTTGTGCGCAGAAGAACGGGAGTTGTCACTGCTTCGCATCCCCTGTATTGTGCTTGCCGTGTGGAACGGTGTGCAGTGGGGGCTGGATATGTTCGGCGTACAGACGAATGAAGTGTTGCGTATTGTTGATTTCATTTGCGTGCTGTTGAATCTGTATTTCCATTTTCAGTTGCTTACCAACATGGCAGGCATTGCCGAAAAGTATCAGCCCGAAGATGTATTTCTGAATCGCAAACTCTTGCAGTGCAGAACCGCACAAACGGTTGCGCTGACGGTTATTTTCGTGCTGACACGGTTTCAGCCGTGGTTGGGGGAGGTATGGGCTTATATCTCCGTGCTCATTCTGATCGCTTACTTAGCCGTTTGCTTTTATATGATGCACATTCTGTTTCGTTTGCGTAAAAGCATTCAGATACCGCAGACGGACGAACAGGGTGAGAATGACGAGACTGTGTAAACGGAAAACGCTTTGTGTTTTTATACTATTATAACAGAGCGCACAAACGCATTTCTCCCCAAAATGCCCCGAAATGCAAAAAAAATTGAAAAATTTTTTCCTTGTGTTTGTTTGCGTGTGCGAAGGCACTTCTCTCTCTTTCTTCTTAATACATTCTTCTTAATCATTTTTCTTATATAATAGTATATACGGTTTGACAAACGGTTTGACAAAAAAATGAAAGCGGTTTAACAAACGGTTTGACAAAATGAAAAGAACGATACCGCGAAAAGCCTTTATCGATGGGCTTTGCGGGGCTTTTTCGGTTTGACAATCGGTTTGACAAAATGAAGAGATCGGTTTGACAAACGGTTTGACAAACGATGAATATGCGCATCTGCAAAAAAAGATCCGAACGGGCATTTTGTGTGCCTTGTTCGGATCTTTGTCTTATTTATGATAGGTCTTGCCTGCGTTGATGGTGAAACCGCGGTAAATTTGCTCCAAAAGCATGATTCTTGCCAAGCGGTGAGGAAAAGTCATACGGGACATGGAAATGCGTGCATCTGCTCTTTTTTTGACTGTATCGGCAAGACCGTAAGAGCCGCCGATGACAAACACCACGCTTTTTCCCGTCTGCTGATTCTGTTTGAGCAGGTCTGCCATATCTTCGGAGGAAATCTGCTTTCCCTCAATGCACATTGCCGCCACGAAGGCGTTGTTCGGAATGCGTTTAAGGATCTGCTCGGCTTCCTTTTCGAGTGCCGTCTGTATTTGTGACGGTGCGGGAGCGTCGGGCAAGGTCACGGCAGGAATTTCAATGATATCGGTTTTTGCGAACTGCTTTAAGTATTTCATGTATTCGGCAGACGCATCTTCAAAAAAGCGGTCTTTCAATCTGCCGATTGTAATGATCGTGATCGGAAGCATCGTGTATCCGTCCTTAAAAAATCATATAGCGGTCACAGCATTTTTCGGGGGCGACCTGCAGAATGTAATCCCTGTTTTCAACTGCCCCCAGTTTGTCGAACATGGCTTTCGTGCAGGCGTATGCCTTTTCGGGGGTGTTGTTTTCTTGGCTGAGGTGGCCGAGAATGAACCGCCTTGTGCGGTAGTTTGCAAACAGTTCCTGCGCTACACGTGCACAGGTCTCATTGGAAAGGTGTCCGATGTCGGAGAGGATGCGGCGGCGAAGCGGCAGGGTATACGGGCCGTTGTTGAGCATTACGGGATCGTGGTTGGATTCCAAAAGTACCAGGTCACAGTCGATCAGATTGCGCAGAATTTCATTGGTGACAATGCCCGTGTCCGTGCAGATGCCGACCTTGCGTTCCCCCAGATCGATCGTGTAGCCCGTGCTTTGTTTTGCATCGTGCGAGGTGCGGAATGCGTGTATGCCGATCTCTCCGATGCAGACGTCCGTTGTCATCTCGTAAGCGGGGAATTTGCCGTTGATGATGCCTTCACCGAGCATGGCTTTGTAGGTGCCCGGAGAAGCGTAAACGGGAATTTCATAACGGCTTGCAAGCACGCGGAGGCCGCTTACGTGATCGGAGTGTTCGTGGGTTACAAATATCGCCTTTACACCGCTCATATCCAGTTGCAGAGTCTGCATGGCGATCTCAAGTTGTTTTGCACTCGAACCTGCATCCACGAGAATCCCGTATGAAGCAGTTCCGATATAGGTTGAATTTCCTTTGCTGGAGGAGCAAAGGGTAGCAAATCTGGCCATAAAAAATATCCTTCAGTATGTAATAAGTTCGTTGAAACAGCGGATGGCATAGGTGTCGGTCATGCCGGAGATATAGTCGATGATGGCTTGAATATACGTCTTTTCATCGTCCAGATGTCCGTAGATCTTTTCGTTGGCGCATTTGACTGCCGTTTCATCGGGTGTGTCAAAAAGACTTTGCGGCAACAGGCAGTATTTGGTGAGCCAGTTTGCAAATGCGCCGCAGGTCTCGGGGTAGTCGTTTGCCTGTTTTTGCAGGGCATGCAGGGTGTTCGCGCCGTCAAATTGCGACAACAGGAAATTAAAAATTTCTTCAATGACAAGATCGGAGTATTTGATGAACGGATCGAGTTTTTTGTTTCGGTAAATGGCACGCAGGTTGAACGCTTTGATGGTGTTCATCAGGTGCGCACCTTCTTCACTTAAACTGATGCCGTTGTCGGGCGAAGAATGACGGCAGATATCGTAGATCATGCCGTGAATGAGGGCGGTGGTGTTGATGGCTTTGCTGGAATTGGCTCTGCCCAGTTCGCTGAGTTCCCGCAGGTCGCTGTCGCTTAAAAAGTGCAAACGAAGCGCATCTTCGATGTCGCGGCCGAGGTAAGCGATCTTGTCCGAGATCTTTACCACACAGCCCTCCCATGTGGCAGGCTGATACTGGCCGACTTCTTCGAACTGCGAAAGGTCAATGAGTTCTTTTCGGGGCTTGATGCCGTTTTCATCCACTTCACCGCAGTGGGAAATGATACCGTCACTCACGGCATATGTCAGATTGATATTC
>JAFQKN010000091.1 GCA_017396895.1 Clostridia bacterium | reverse complement strand
ATTCCTGTTCGTCTTCTTTGGTTACGTTGTAGATAAACCTCATTGCAAGGAATGCGATCACGGAACCGACACAAAGCAGCACGAGATACAAGGTCTTGACACCGTCACCGAAATCAGCGGGCTGAACGGCGTTTTCACCTTCCACAAAGCCGATCGCGGCAAGGCCGAGAGAAACGACTGCCTGACCGATGCCCTGCGAGAGTTTGCGGAAGAAGGAATAGAGTGCATACAGGGAGCCTTCTTCGCTCTTGCCCGATTTTCTGTAACTGATCTCAATACAGTCGGCAACGATTGCCCATACGGTGACCTGGAAAGTGCAGTTGCCTGCATTGATGCACATGAGAGCCGCGATATAAACGATCATACCCGTCATATCGGGTGTCATGGGAATAAAAATAAAGATAAGTCCCGCAACGGAACTGACGAGAGTTGCAACCGTACAGACCGTCTTTTTGCCGTATTTCTTTGTCAACTTGCCGACGAATGCCATGATAACGATCATCGGCACGTAACTGCCGACCATAGCAAGGGAGATCTTGGACGGATCCTTGAAGAAATACTGGAACACCATGTTGTTCAGTGACATGGTGGAGTTGAACAAAGCCACCTGTGCTACCGTAGCAACGGTGGCACCGAGCATGGCGCGGTTGGTGAAGAACGATCTGAATGCGCTGAAAAATGCCCTTGCACCGGTTACATTTTCACCTGTTCCTTCGCGCACGACACGTTCTTTGACCAGTTTTGTGGTGCCCCAAAGCACGAAGAAGGCAATGACCGACAGCACGATCGCAACAGGAAGCAGTGTTTCACCTTTGAGATTCTGCACTTCTTCGCCCGCGGCGTTGATGTCCTTGGAGTAAACGATGTTCGGAAGAACGATCATGATGACCACGGCAGGCAGTGCCGCACCGATGGAACGGAAGGTGGAAAGAGAGGTTCTTTCTTCGCGTTTATCGGTAATGACCGAATGCAAAGAGCCGTAAGGGACGTTTACCATGGTGTAAGCCACCGACCACAGACAATAGGAAACCAGACACCAGATGTATTTTCCTGCATAGGGGAAACTCTGCACGGGGGCAAAGATCATCACGTTGAAAATAACGAGCGTGACACCGCCGAGAATGATCCACGGCATATACTTACTCTTTTTGCCGATGCGCTTGGTATCGACCATATTGCCGATGAGCACGTCATTGACAGCATCCCAGAACTTTGAGATCAGAATAATGACCGCATAATCTTCCGAACGAATGCCGATGTACTGCAGATAAAACAACTGCATGAACGTAGACACAAGCTGGAACGAAAAACCGCAACCCATGTCACCCATGGCATAGCCGAGTTTGTCAAGCATACCAAACGGACGAATGCCGTTGATCGGTGTCGCTTTTTCTTTTTTCATGTTGAAACTCCTTTGCCGCCAAAAAACAAAATGGCTGTATTTTAATACAATTATAGTCAAATATCCGTACACTGTCAAGCATAATTCCCGACCGGAAAAAATACACTGAAAACAGCAAGAAAACGGCTTCGCCGTACGCCTACGGCGACCGTTTTCGATTCGTCGCACGCCTAAGGGAAATCCCATTTCCCGTTCGGCGGGACATAAAATCTTTTTTGCTTTGCAGGAGGAATTTCCTGTAAAGCAAAAAAACCCACCGTAAAAACGGTGGGCGAACAGACAAAATGCCTTATGCTTCGTAGACGCTGACCTTTTTGCGGTCTTTGCCGTAACGCTCAAACTTGACTTTGCCGTCGATGAGAGCGAACAGAGTGTCATCGGAGCCGATGCCGACATTATTGCCGGGATGGATATGCGTACCACGCTGACGGACAAGGATGGTGCCGGCAAGAACTGCCTGACCGTCGCTTCTCTTCGCGCCGAGTCTCTTGGATTCGGAATCACGGCCGTTGCGGGTGGAGCCCATTCCCTTTTTATGAGCAAAAAGCTGAATGTTAACCTTGAGCATTGTTATTCCTCCGTAGTTATTTTTATAGCAGCGGGATACTGTGCGGCAAGTTCCTGCATGTGCAGACGAAAGCCTGCCAAAAGATCCCTTGCACTGTTGTTGCTTTCGCTGATAAAACAGTGCAGATAGCCGTCATACACTTCAATTTCGGCTTGCAGACCGACAATTTCGGTCAAGGTGTTGACCGTCATGTAAGCCGCCGACGAAACTGCCGCGCAGACGATGTCCGATCCGCTTTGTGCGGTGCCCGAATGCCCTTTGAGGGTAAACCCAAGCACATTTTCACCTTGCAGACGGAAAACGGTGCGGATCATTATGCGTTGATCGCAGTGATTTCAATTTTGGTGTAGGGCTGTCTGTGACCGAGTTTTCTTTTCTCGTTCTTCTTGGGCTTGTAGGTCATAACGGTAACTTTCTTCTGTTTGCCGTTCTTGATAGCCTTGGCAGCGACGGTTGCGCCTGCAACATAGGGAGCACCGACCTTGATACCATCCTCAGAACCTACAGCAATAACCGTATCAAAGGTAATTGCTTCGTCAGCCTCAACGTTAAGCTTTTCGATGTAGACGACATCGCCTGCTTCGACTTTGTACTGCTTACCGCCGGTTTCAATAATTGCGTACATGCTTTTTTCTCCTTTACAAGACTCGCTACGGCGGGCGGGAAAACCACTTGTGTATTCAAAACAGAATACGCCCTTGATATGCGGCATGAAGAATTTTATCATAAAGCCCCGCTTTTGTCAATAGATATTTTATCGGGAAACCAACTTTTTTACACATATACAGACTTGCTTTTTTGTGCAATATGCTGTAACATATTGTCAGGAAAGAAAAACCGAAGACTTGGGAGGACTTATTTATGACATTCAGAGAAATCGATCCGAATGAATACACCGGCCAACCCTTTGCAGAACTGGGCAAAAACTGGGCACTGCTGTCTGCCGGCAAAGAAGATGCCTTCAACTCCATGACCGTCAGTTGGGGCACCGTGGGTGAACTGTGGGGCAAGCACGTTGTATTTGTGTTCGTGCGTCCGCAGAGATACACCTATGAATTTTGTGAAAAGAACGAGTATATGTCCTTGAGCATCATGCCCGACGGCTATCAGAAAGAACTGGCCGTGTTCGGCAGAAAAAGCGGCAGAGATTGCGACAAATATGCCGAAACGGGACTCACCGCCGCCTTTACCGACAACACCGCCTACTGCGCAGAAGCACACAGCGTATTTGAACTGAAGAAGATCGCGGCTTTCGATTTTGATCCGAACACGTTTATTGACGCTTCGATCGTTCCGGACTGCTACCCGAACAAAGATTTCCACCGCGTTTATGTGGGTGAGATCACACGTCTTTTGGTGAAAGAATAAAACCATGACGGACGTAAAAAACTGGATGCGGAGCCTGTCTGATGACACACCGCTTTGTGCGATAACGATTCCCGGCACACACAATTCCGCAAGCCGTTTCGTGTCGGCTTCGTGGATCACCAAATGCCAGCACACGGATATTCCCCGTCAACTCGACATGGGCGTTCGCCTGCTTGATATCCGTATGGAATTAAAAGGAAATACATTTACGGTCGTGCACGCCATCATCGACTGCCGCAAAAAGAGGTTCCTGTTTTCCGAAAAGATCACGTTTGCGGATGTTTTGCAGGATTGCCTGTCTTTTTTAGATGCACACCCGACAGAAACACTGCTTGTAAGCATCAAAGAGGATGACGGACACAACGGTGACGTGTTTTTTGAACGGTTTTACAAACAATTCATTCATCCGAACAAGGACCGTTGGTACTTGAAAAACGAGTTCCCGCCTTTGGGTGAATGCAGAGGAAAGATCGTTCTTTTGCGCCGTTGCGGTTTGGGAAATTGCAGGGAACAAACCGACACGGGGCTTGATTTTTCACATTGGCCCGATCAGGGCAACCGTGAAAGCAGTGAGCCGAAAATCTGCGATCTGCACAACGGCAAACAGACTTGTACCGTGCAGGATCGCTATGCGCATTACCAAAAAGAAAAATGGGAAAAATGCATTGTTCCCGCCATGCAGAAAGCGGTTGCGGATAAAAACACCGCCTGCTTACACGCCACCAGCACAGCGGGCGGATTGCTGCCGTTCGTCTCGTCAAGATACATCAACCGCAGGCTTTTATCCTATTTAAATGGAAACAGGCGGTATTACGGTTGGTTTATGGCAGATTTTATTACGCAGGAACTCTGCGAAAGTATCATTGCCTGCAATGACGGCATCACCGCTTAATTCTCATGCATGGCCGCTAAACGGTCGGCTTCCGCTTTGGCCATATCGGCCTCCACATCGAAGCCCCTCTGCCGCAGTGTGTGCGCAATTTCGAGATACATCCGCCTTGCATTTTCATGATCGCCCCGTTCTTCAAACAGGCTTGCCTTGCAGTATTTCTCATCACAAAAGAAAGTACCGATCTCCCCTGCGCGGTCATACAGGTGCATGGCTTCATCATACTTTTTCAGTTTCAGGCAGATGTCTCCGCCGTGAATGCAGAGGATCCAGTCTTCTGGGAATTGTTCATGTGCCTGCAAAAACAGTGCATACGCTTCTTCGTACTGCTCGGCATCTATATACGCTTCGATCAAAAGATCCCACGCGCGGGGATCTTTTTTGTTTTGTTCGAGATATTCCCTTTGCTGTGCAACGGCCCGATCTCCCTGCCCTATCGCAAACAACAGCGACATACGGCAGGAACAGGCGCGGTAAAACGAATGCGGATCATCACGCACACCTTCGGCAAGAATTTTGTCGAACCAATACATTGCCTTTTCCTTGCAGTCTTTCAGACAAAAATAGTAAAGCATGGCGATCTCCCACTGATCGGCAACGGTCAGTTCATGCGTCTGCATTCTTTTCTTAAATTCATTCAAGGCCTGCAAAAAATCAGCGGGATCTCTTGTTTTTTCATACACCGCCGCCAGACGTTGCGCATAATGCGCGTAGGCGACCGTGTTTTTCTTATAAAAATCATCCACCGTCACGGCATACAAGCGTGCAAGAACGGGCAAGGTCAGCACATCGGGCAAGGTCGTACCGCATTCCCAACGCGAAACGGTCTGCGGATTGACACCCAGTTTTTCAGCCACCTGTTCCTGTGTCAGGTTCTGCGCAAGACGGTACTTTTTTAAGTTTTCGCATAATATGTGTGTCATGTATCAACACTCCTCAACCAAACAAATTCAAAAGGTCTTTCATGTTGAGTATAGCAGAACGGCAACACTTTGTTAAGGTCTCATTTTGTGTGCAGAGTCTTGATTTTTGTGTATAAACACAAAGCCGCAACGGAAACGCTCCGTTGCGGCTTTGATGCTACCGTGATTTATTTTGTAAAGAAAGAGTATACTGAATTGACCGTGCCGTTCACGCTTGCCATGAAGCGGGTAAAGAAACTTTCGATGCGGGACGGTGCCGTGTCCTCGATCACGCCTGCCGCGGCAAGGGATGCGCGGAGAGCTTCTTCGGCTTCCAGCCATTCGGCATTGTTGACAACGGTCTCACCGAGTTGTGCGTTGATCTCGGCAACGGCGGCTTCGATTGCAGCCACAGCACTGTCCGGAAGTTTGGACTTGTCTGCTTCTTCCCAAGCGGCAAGATACAGGTTTACGTTGTTGGTCAGTCTGCCTTCGTTGTACTGCGGATAGACATCGGGACGGGAGTATACGTCTTCAATGTTTTCATCGCACATGATGTCGAACGCAAGTTTGAGTGCCACATCATTGAAGGGCAGTTTTTCGTGTGCCTGGTTCTTGATGTACCACGTTCTGCAGGGCAGAAGTCCCGTTGTGGGATCCACACTGCCGTCGGGGGAAATGTGGTTGTGCGCAGGATCGGAACAATAGGTACCGACCGCTTTGTAATTGTCACCGAGCGTGGTGCCGGGGGCGGCAAAGGTTGCGCCCATGGATGCACTTGCGGCATGAACGATGCCGTCACCGTTGGTGGTATCCCATTCTCTGCAAAGCGGGAACATTGTACCGCCGTAGCAGGTGATGTCAAACACTTCACATCCTGCAGCCTGCAGGGCGGCAAGATTTTCTTCAAAGTCGGCACGTGCTTCTGAATAAGCATCCACTTTTTCAAGGATTTCGGGATATTCACCGCTTGCAAGCCATTTTTCTCTGCCTTCTTCATAGTATTCGGCAGGACAAAGGGCCCACAGAATGGTGGTCGGAACAATTGCCGTTTCCACAAGGCTGTCGGCAAGACCGCCGAGTGCGGATTTCAGAACATCGGTCGGCAGAATACGCAGAACGATGTTCAGAAGATACGACAGCCAACTGTCACCGAGCAGAGAAACAAGGAACTTATTGTAGAGCATATCGTCATCATTGAGAATGCTCAGATCGCCGACGATCAGATCACCGATGATGGTCGAACCGTTGAGTGCGGGAACAACAAAGACCATACGTTCAATGATGTCATAATCTTCCGGATATCTGTCAAGATAATTGACGGCGATCGTACCGCCAAGGCTGATGGGGCAGATGCGGACGGTATCCGAACCGGTCTGCGGCAGAACGACCTCGTGGATATAACGGTTGAGTTTTTCGGTCTCGTACTGCACATCACCGATGGAGTCGTAGCCGAAGTAATAAACATTCTCCTCACCGACGATTTCGGAAAGCCCCTGCAAAGGCAGAAGTTTGTAATAATACTCCTTGAGTTCATCGGTCATTTCGCTCATGGGGTATTCATAGCAGGGAACCTCAATGGGGGTGAGGTAATTGCCCTGTTTGTCTTTGTGAATGGCATAAAGAGCTTCGTAGGTGCCCTTTTTCATGGCTTCCGTCAGCCCCATGTCACGGCGAAACAGAATGGACAGCAGCATTTCGGGCAGTGCCTCTTTTACAAGTGCCATCACGTCGATCTCAAGCGGCCAGCCGTTGATGTAACCACCCTTGCCGTCTTCTTTCCACGTACCGTCCTCATTGAGTACATAGGTATCGTTCTGGCTCATGCCATGGACGATCACGACGGGGGTTTCACGGTTGTAGTCAGGAACATAGGTTTCGTTTTCCGCGGCGAACACAGGCACGCAACAGGCTGACAGCACCATGACCGCACACAGAAGTACGCTGATGAATCTTTTCATTTTCATTGCAGAAACTCCTCTCTTTCAACGCTTTCTTGCATTGTTGCAATGCATTATAGCACAAGCATCACAAAGAAAACAAGGTCATAAATGTATATCTTTTGTAAACAAATTGAACAATCATACTGATGCAGAACATTCCGTTTCGATTCTCAACGTCCTGATCTGCCACGGGCCAAAGGTGATATTGCGTGCATCCGTTTCCGATTTTATGTTTCCGAGCAGATCGGTTTCGGCGGTCACCGTTCCGACGGCGGGGCGCAAAGACAACACCTGTTTTTCATCCGAATAATTGCACAATCGCATGAGAATGTGTCCGTTTTCGGGATACATGGCCGTCAGAATGATGCCGTTGTCGCATTGTTCGATGTCAGCCGCAGTGAATGCGGTTCTTGTGCCCTTGCCCTTTTTGACAAGATGCGCAACGGGCTCATAATTATAAAGCATTGCCTGCTTGTGAACATCGGCTTCGGTGGCTTGAGAATCAAAGGGATACAGTGCGAATGCATCCTCAAAAATGCCGTCGAGCATCTTCGTGCCGCACAGGTAGAGATTGGCATACAAAAGCGGAATGCGCAGTTCGTTGCCGTGAATTGCACTGCCCATGCAACCTTTGTTGAACACCGCCATTCCCTGCTTTTCATCACGCAGAGCCACCCAATACGTGCCCGACATATAGGTAGTGGCATTGAATGATTCCTCGCGTGAAACGGGTGTATCGACCAAAATATAATCATCGGGATACCAATAGCCCTCGGTTTTGCGCAATTGTCCGTCCCACTCGGCAATGCCGAACGGCACGTCACGCAACACTTTGCGGTCACGGCTCAGATTGCAAGCGGCAACAAAGCAGAGTTTGTCTTCGTGGTGGTGGCCGTCCACGGTAAGGGAAGCGGGGCGACCTTGGGTGATGCCGTCCCGACCGACCTTGTTGCCGTGGATCTCAAACGTCGTTTTGCAGTCGATGCGTCTTTGTCCTTCATAAAAACGCATTTCAAAAACGAAACGCACAGCACCGATGTATCCGTTCTGCACACAGACGGCACAATGCGGATGCACCGTCACGCTCCACGTACCATTGCTGTTGCGATCTTCACCGTCCACGACCGCCGAAAGCAATGCCCCGTCGGGATTGCCGAACAGCAGACGGTCGGTTTTGCGATCCCACAGACCGACAATGCCGTTTTCGTTCAGTTGCAAACGGTACAGATCGGTCAGCAGTTCACCGCTGTTTTCATTATATGTAAATGCACAGGCGGTTTCGTTTTCGGCATCCGTCAATGCAAAACTTTGTGCTGTCAGCGGCGGCAGCACAGCGCGGACGTGCAGATAATTTCCGTCGTGTTCATCCGCTGTTTCACTTTGTACAGAAGCGACCGCGCACGCTTTTTCAACGGGTACACGCACCCATGTGTCGATCGGAAAAGCGTGGGGATTGACGAGCAAAACACTGTCCGAATCCTCATGCGCAAAATGTTTGGATAATTCATACAAAGACCGTTTAATCGTACAATCGGAATAAGCCAATGAGGACGGAATAAACCGCCTTGCAAGATCGAGCAGACCGCAGATGGTGACATCGTGGTGCTGTGCGGCAAGGATGTATTTCCACGCTTCTTCACTCTCACGCTGCATGGATTCACCACCCAACAAAACGGAAAACGCATTGAGTTTTTCGCCTTGCAGAGCGTTGACCTCACCCTGTCGGCAACCGTTGAAAATTTCGTTTCCGCAATAGCCCCACGGCATCTGGGTGTGAAAATCGTTGTCGGTCATATTAAGTTCTTCGGTCGCTTCACCGTACAGATCGGGCAGGTCTTCAAGCAGTACGTATTCGCAGTCGTCTTTGGTTTGGGTGTATCTGCATATTTCTTCGATATCCTGCGTCAGATCATCATAGCGTGAGCAAAGCAAGGGCGTATATTTGGCAAATCGTCCTTGGAAATCCTCCAATTCATAGCCTGCGTTGCGCGGCCAACGGGAAAGGATCCAGTTATCAAGCGTAGTGCAGTTAAAACCGCGCCCCTGTTTGTGATAGGTGGGAACAGCAGGCATTTCAGTTCCGTCTTTCCCCATCCAGTTGCCCCATGCGCAATCAAAAGTTTTCGTGTAACCGTAGCCCATCACGTGTGAGCGCAATATCGCGGCCTCATAGCCGACACCTGCGATCAGTTGCGGGATCTGGCCGTGCAGGGCGAACTCCGAAATGCAGTAAACGGACGGTTTTACACCGAAATGCTGTTCGTTTGCACGCACGGAATAGGTCAGTTGCCGCACGTTGGATTCCTCGGAGATGAACATGGAAAGCGGCTGGCCGTAGGTGGTCGCCCCCAGACCGAAACGGTCGGGATATTTTTTCAGCAAACGGTCGATCGTTTTATTGATCTGCGGATCGATGCGCGCATATTCATCGAACGCAAACGATTCGTAATCCAGTCCGATCTTCAGTTTCGGAAACTGTTCGAGCCATTGTTCCAGTTTTTCAAGACGCGGTTTTACTTCCTTGTTCCACAGCACGTAACCGCCGTGGTCATACGTCAGAATATAAAGCGGTTCTTTTTTCATAAAACACCTCCGTGCATACTGTATTATTGCAGTGCATGATCTTATTCTTTACCATTTTACACCTTTTTGTTCAAAAGTACAACTGTCAAATCAAATCAAAAAAAGGTTTTTCACGGAAAGTTGTGGGATGCTGCAATTCAATTATGATTTAGCGGTGTACGCACAATATAAATTGCTGCGTCAGTATTTAAAGTAT
>JAFQKN010000090.1 GCA_017396895.1 Clostridia bacterium | reverse complement strand
GCACTTTCGATCTGCTTCCCAAGAAAGAAGTTGCTAAACTCAAACTTGAAAGAGAAAAACTTGAAAAGTTCCTCGGCGGTATCACCGGCATGAAGAGACAGCCCGCTGCTATGTTCATCGTTGACCCCCGCAAGGAAAGAATTGCTGTTCTTGAAGCTAAAAAACTTCATATTCCGATCGTTGCTATCGTTGATACCAACTGCGATCCCGACGAAATCGACTATGTTATCCCCGGCAATGATGACGATAACCGCGCTGTCAAACTGATCGCCGGTGCTGTTGCTGATGCAGTTATCGAAGGCAGACAGGGTGAATCCACCGCTGCAGTTGCTGAAGAAACTGTTGAAGAAACCGCAGATTTTGCTGAATAAGATTCGGTAACATTTCAGACGCCTGTACCCGCGGTGCGGGCGTCTTTTTAAGAAAATTTAGGAGGATATAAAAATGGCATTTACTGCAAAAGACGTACAGGCTCTTCGTGAAAAGACAGGCGCCGGCATGATGGACTGCAAAAAAGCTCTTACTGAAGCTGACGGCGATATGGAAAAGGCAATTGACGTTCTTCGTGAAAGAGGACTTGCTCTTGCTACCAAGAAAGCAAGCAGAATCGCTGCTGAAGGCGTTGTTCTTGCATACAACGATGAAGAAAAGAACATCGGTGTTCTTGTTGAAGTTAACTCCGAAACCGACTTCGTTGCTAAAAATGACAAATTCCAGGATCTCGTTCTTGCTGTTGCAAAAACAATCGTTGAACAGAATCCTGCTGATGTTGAAACTCTTCTTACTCTTAAACTCTTCGGTTCTGAAGATACCGTTCAGGAAGCATTCCAGAATGCAGTTCTTTCCATCGGTGAAAACATGAAGATCCGTAGATTCATCCGTCATGAAGGTGTAGTTGCTACTTACATCCACGGCGGCGGAAGCGTTGGCGTTATGGTCACGTTTGATTGTGCTGATGAATCCTACAAATCAGATGCTTTCAAGGCAATGGGTAAAGATGTTGCTATGCAGGTTGCAGCAATGAATCCCCAGTATCTTGAAGGTGCTGTTGTGCCCGCTGATGTTATTGATCATGAAAAAGGCATCATGATGGCTCAGATCAAGGAAGATCCTAAGATGGCCTCCAAACCCGAAAAGGTTATTGAAGGCATCATCGCAGGTAAGATCAACAAGTTCTTCAAAGAAGTTTGTCTTCTCGACCAGGCATTCGTTAAGGATGACAGTGTCAATGTCAGAACTTATGTTGCTAACACCGCAAAAGAGATTGGCGGTTCGTTCACCGTTACCGGATTCTATCGTTTTGCTAAAGGTGAAGGCCTTGCAAAGCGTGATGACAACTTTGCTGACGAAGTTGCCAGCATGATCGGCTAATCAAATAATTTGGGCGGCGCTGGAATATGCGCCGCTTTTTTACTTTTTACAGAACTGCCCTCTGTTATTCTTTGATTACCGCTCTCATATAATGTAATAGTATTTACAAAGAGGAGAACGGCAATGAAAGAAAAACAGAAAATTTTCACCGTGACATCTGTAATTTTCGGATTACTATTGTTATTACTTGTTTGTGTATCAGAAAATACACAAGCGGTAAATATGAGCATTCACGAAAAGAAACAAGACATCTTAATCATCGATGCAGGACACGGCGGAGAAGACGGTGGAGCGATTGCTGCAGACGGAACGCTCGAAAAGGATATAAACCTGAATATTGCCTTACAAGTGAAGTCTATGGCAACGCTGTTCGGATATAAAACAATCATGATTCGCACAACTGATTCTGATCTTGCAGATCATTCACTGTCAACAATACGCAAGCGAAAAGTATCCGATATCAATGCGCGAATGAACATCCTTAAAGAAAATCCGAGCGCGATCTATGTCGGCATCCACCAGAACTACTATGAAGGGGCAAACGTGCGTGGATTCCAAGTTTTTTACTCTGAAAACTCGGATATCAGCAAAAACATAGCATATTCAATCCAAGAGTATACAAACAGAGTATTGCAACCTCAATCAGCAAGAAAAGTACAATCCGCAGGGGATAGCATCTATTTACTGAAGCACGCACCGATTCCTGCTGTTATGGTAGAATGTGGATTTTTGTCCAATCAAGAAGAATTGAAGTTGCTAAAAACAGCCGATTTCGGATGTAAAATCGCTATGACCATAATCGGCGGTATCTCAAAATTTTTCACTGATGCGAGGATAACATAATGGCAACAAAGTTAAAATCCGTATATGTATGCGCTAAATGCGGAGCAGAGACAGCAAAGTGGTGCGGTCAGTGCCCGGACTGCGGCGCATGGAATACAATGAATGAAGAAATCAGAGGTCCCGTCTCAGCAACCTCAAAGATTTCCTCCGGAAAGAGTTTGTCAACCGTCGCACTGCGGTTGGCAGATATACAACAGGAATGTACCGTACGGTTTGATACGGGAATAGGAGAGTTCAACCGTGTGTTGGGCGGAGGTTTGGTCAAAGGTTCTCTTGTTTTACTGTCGGGCGATCCGGGAATCGGTAAATCAACAATTCTATTGCAGGCTTGTCAACATCTCGGGACCTCCAATAAAATCCTTTATGTTGCCGGGGAAGAATCTGCTCATCAAATCAAAAGCAGAGCGCAAAGGCTAAACGTGGATACTGTCAACTTATATATTCTTTGTGAGACAGATGCACAGTACATCTGTGAATATATGCGCTCGGAAAAACCGGATATAGTAATTATTGACTCAATTCAGACTATGTCCATAGCAGAGATCCAATCTCTCCCCGGAAGTATTACACAAGTCAGAGAATGCACTAACTTAATTATGCGGACGGCAAAAGCCTGCGATATACCCGTTTTTCTGGTCGGCCATGTCAATAAAGACGGCAATATCGCAGGACCGAAAGTACTTGAACACATCGTAGATTGTGTTCTGTATTTTGAAGGTGAAAAACATATTTCTTGCAGAATATTGCGTGCGGTCAAGAACCGTTTCGGCTCAACGAATGAGATCGGTGTTTTTGAAATGGGAGAAAACGGATTGACTGAAGTCCTGAATCCATCAAAAATGCTGATTTCGGGACGGGCAAAGAACGCATCGGGTTCATGCATCACTTGTACAATGGAGGGAAGCAGGCCGATTCTTGCAGAAGTACAGGGATTGGTTGCACCGACTTCCTTCGGCAATCCGCGAAGAATGTCAACAGGTTTTGATTATAATCGGACTGCAATGCTTTTGGCTGTACTTGAAAAAAGAGCAGGATACTTTTTCAATACCGCTGATTGTTATGTAAATATTGCAGGCGGACTAAAATTAGATGAGCCTGCGGCTGATCTTGCAGTGGCAATTTCTTTGGTGTCCAGTTTGAAAGATACAATCATACAGGAAAATATTCTCATTTTCGGAGAGATCGGTCTTTCCGGTGAAATCAGATCCGTAAACGCGTGTGAACAGCGCATAAGAGAAGGTATCCGACTGGGATTTGAAAAATGCATTATTCCGCAAAACAATCTTAAACAACTCAGCAGAGAATGGTCCGGACAGATTGAACTGATCGGTGTGAAAACGGTGCGTGAAGCCGTCATTGAGGCCGGTGGTAGTTTTTGATTTACAGCGTTATTGAGCAACCGCATTTGCCGACAGGGAAGGTGTGTCATCTGATCGCCGGAAAAACTTTGCCGAGGACTATGTCTGATAAACTAAAAGAAGAAAACATACAGATTCTCTACACAAGACCACTCCCGATGGTTGAAACTTCACTGTCAAATCATGCAGATTTATCCGTATGTCCGATACACGGTGGAAAAGTTATTCTTGCGCCATCGCAAGTTGCGTTAAAAGATAAATTGATTTCTCTCGGAATTTGTGTTATAATGTCAGAAAAAGAACCTCACTCACCGTATCCGAATGATTGCGCATTAAATTATTTATACAATAATAATAAATCGATCATCAACAGCAATGTCCATACATTTACAGATTATACAAAATTCATTTCTGTGAAACAAGGGTATGTCAAATGCTCTGTTGCGCCGGTTGCACAAAATGCAATAATAACGGATGATGCCGCAATAGCCCGCACAGCATCAGCCAATGGATTTGAAGTCTGTTTCGTAGAAAAAGGCGACGTTAAACTCAACGGGTATCCATACGGTTTTATTGGTGGATGTTGCGGTAAGATTGACAGCAATGTAATGGCTTTTTGCGGTGATATCAGTCTGCATAGGAATTATGCAGATATCAAAAGATTCTTATTTAATCATGGTGTTGAGATTTATAATGTAGAGCCCGGTCAGCCATTGTTGGATATTGGCAGTTTAATTCCGATCACTCAATTGAAAGGTTGAAAGATATGAAAAAGAGATTGAAAAGAGAAATGGAAGTTTCTGCAAATCGCAAAGCAACAGTTGTCATTATAATCATCAGCGTTGCAATACTTCGTGTGATGAGAAAGTACGGAAAAGAAAAAAAAGATTAAATGTACATAGCAGAGGATGATTTACCCCTCTCCGGATTTACTGATCTTTGATTATACAAAATCAATATTTTGTTCAATTTGGGGGAGGGCAACTCGTAGATCTTCGGCAAGTGTGTAGTCGTATACATCATTTCGTCGATCACAATCTATGCTACGTATATTAAGGAGTTATTTATCAATGGCGGTTCAACGCGATTTATTACCGAAACTTGTAAGAGATTTTCTTTTGGATTTAAGCGTCATCAAAAACAAATCATCGTTAACGGTTGAAGAATATGCTTCGGATCTAAAAACATTCATTACTTTTATTGTCGCAAAACAATCCGGAGAAAAAGATTTCAGCAAAGTCTCGATCACGCATTTTACTGCGGATGATTTTGCAAAGTTGTCGTACGATGATGTTTATGAGTTTTTGGCTTACTGTAAGAATGTGCGCAGAAATTCAGCCCGAACCAGAGCGAGAAAATTGTCATCTATCCGCGTTTTTTACAGATTTCTCGAAATACGTCATCATATTGCTCAAAATCCAATGACAAATCTTGAGTCTCCGAAACTTGAAAAAACTTTGCCCAAGTTTTTAACTCTTGAACAAAGCGTTCAGTTGCTCAACTGTATTGACGGTCCTTACCGTGAACGTGATTATTGCATTATTACGTTATTTCTCAATTGCGGCATGCGATTGGCAGAGTTGGTCTCATTAAATTATAATGATATTTCATACACCAACAACTCCGCTTATGTAATTATCACCGGCAAAGGCAATAAGCAACGAATGGTTTACCTAAATCAGGCTTGTGTTGACGCGATTGCATCTTACATGAAAGTCAGACCTGTCGATGGCGTAGTTGATAAAGAAGCACTGTTTTTGAGTGAACGCAGACGTCGTATCAGCCCGAAAACAGTGCAATATCTCGTAAAGTCATACCTTGAGAAAGCCGGATTGGGAAACGGATATTCCGTGCATAAACTTCGCCACACTGCTGCAACCCTCATGTATCAACACGGCCACGTTGATACATTGGCCCTCAAGGAGATTCTCGGACATGAAAGCCTTGCAACCACACAGATCTACACTCACATTTCACCGGAACAGTTAAAATCGGCGGCTGATAGCAATCCCTTGGCAAACTTCAAAGCAAAAACGTCAGTTGACGATTCGAATGAATAACATTGACGCCAAAAATAAGTATACTATTGCAAATAACAAAATAAATATTATCAGGACGTATCGGGACAGATATGTCCTGATATTTATTATCTTTCCAACCGAGTGTATCACATTGTTATAGATATCCGTACTTAGGAATGAACTTTGCACATTTGAAATTATTACGCATATCCCGGCGATCACAGCCGCTGGAATATAAATCGATAAAGTAAACAGTAGACTGTTTTTGCTCTCATGCATAGTATATTGTAAGCAATAAAGTCCGATCTGTATTGCGTTGCATATCATATTGATCATCATAATCGGTTTGCCGATCGCGCAAAAACCGGATACAAATGAGATCAGTACAGTAAATACATTTGTTGTGCAGAATTTTTTTATTAAATCAAGTACATCATAAGCGGAAATCGGTATTTGCGACGCATTGATGATATGTTTTACAAGTTCCGATTCATCGAAATAAAACAAGGATACAGACAATAACAAGCCGACTAAATATAAAATAACATACAACAAATAACTGAAGTGATTGCTTGCCTTATCTTTCATATTTCGAAGATCTACCGTTTTATGCAGTGCCTTTGTTTTCATGTTACCAACTTCTTATTTCAGATTTGCGCCCAAAATACCACCGGGTAAACCGATCAATACTGATAATACAGCACAGATCAAGAACGAACCGTCGGTCTGAAATGTATTCGCAAATATAATGACACAGGCTATTATAAACACAACACAAAACGATGCCAGCAATCCTGCAATCATACCTTTGATCTGTTTATTTAACACTGCACTTAAAACAGATGTAATAACTGACGTCACAGGCAAAGAAATGTAGATAAAGTATTTCAAATTCTCAATTGCAATATTGCTTCCGGACACGATAACAGATGCAACGGAAAGAATCAAGAGAAACAAGCCCAAACCGACAGGGATGCTTATCAACAAAGATTGCAGTGCACTCCCCTTTTCTAATTTGATTTTTCTTTTTTCAGACATAATAAAACCACCTCATACTACATATATGAGGTGGCGGACAAAGTTATGATAATTATTCTTCAGAAGAAGCGGCGGGTTCTTCAACGGGTTCGCCTTTCTTTCTGCGTTTACCTTTCTTTCTTTCTTCCTTTTCGGCTGCCTGTGCAGCTTCAAGAGCTTTCTTTTCAGCTTCTGCACGTTCATTGCCGGTGTTGTTGGTTTGAATCGCCCAACGCATCAATTTCATTTTTGTGCGATCTGCACCGGTTTCAATAACAATCGAATCTTCCTTAACCGTAACAACTCGACCTACGATACCGCCAATGGTGGTGATCTCATCGCCGATCTGTACGGAATCACGAAGTTGCTGTTCCTCTTTTTGTTTTTTCTTCTGCGGGCGGATCATCATGAAGTACATCAAAACAACCATAACGACCATCATGACGATCATCGGAACGGGACTGCTCTGTTGGCCTTCGGCCGTACCTGTCGCCGCTGTGTTCATGCAAAGGGAAATAAGGTCAATCATAAAAAATAGCCTCCGAAAAATAATTCCAAATTATTATACATGACAAAAGAATAAATTGCAATAGGTATCTAAAAAAATAATGATAAATATTGTAGTGTTACAATTGATGTGAGACTAAAAGTATAGAAAAAAGCGATTGAGTTTGTTAGAATAAAGTCACCACAACCAAAGTCTAACGAAAGGAACTCAATCGCCATGGCTATAGTAACAGAAATTAAAGAGAAAAACAAG
>JAFQKN010000089.1 GCA_017396895.1 Clostridia bacterium | reverse complement strand
GGATAGGGGTGTTTCGCCCATTGCGATGGGCGACAAGGACGCTGCCCTTGACCCGCAAGCTTTTGCAAAAGCTTGACCAAAAATCTTTAAATACTGACGAAGCAATTTACATTGTGCGTACAACGCTAAATCATAATTTACCTTCATTGCAACATTCTCTTGCCTTGCCGTGAGCAACAAAAAATCTCCCCCGCTTTTGCAAACGGGGGAGAGATGCATCTGTATCATCAGTTACAGAAAATATCGGTTTCGATGTAACGAATGCCCATGTCATAGAGCATTTTTGCATCTTCAAGCTCGTTGACCGTCCAGAATGAAGCGGGAACACCTGCGTCAATGGCAAGTTGAATGCTCTGCTGTGTGTTATCCTCAAAATCGGGTGACAGCCACACGTTGCCGCCGAGTGCTTTGGCTTGGGCGATGTTTTCGGCATTGATCTCACCGATCAGATACCACAGTTCTATGTCCTTGTCCAATTCACGGATGGCCTTCAACTGTTCGTAATCAAAGGAAATGATGATGGCACTTTCCTGCAGATTTTTGTCATAAACAGCTTGCAGGATGGTGTGCAGTTGATCGTAGCTGTCGGCTTTGATCTCAATTTGCGGACGGGTTTGCGTGCCGACAAAAACGTCTAAATACTCCTCAAGTGTCGCAATGTGCAGATCTTCGTATTTCCAGAAATTTGCGCCCTTTTTATACGAGAATGTGCGCAGTTCTTCGTAGGTCAATTCCGAGATATCACCGTACTGACAGAACATATTGTCTGTGTCGGAATTGTGATTGAGAACCCAAACACCGTCAGCAGTCAGTTGAATATCGCACTCAGCGGTGTAAAAGCCCAGACGTACGGCTTCTTCGTAAGCGGGAATTGTGTTTTCGGGAGCCACGGCCGTAATCCCTCTGTGGGCGGTCAAAAACACGGGATCTTCCGCCGTTCCGATGCCGTGTTCGGACAGGGAAATGACTTCCTTTTCAGGATATACCAGTTTTGCGATCCCCAGAAAGGGCAGAAACGGATTCATAAACAGGGGCACGAGTATAAGGGTAATGAGTTTATTGACAAGTGTCATCATGGCAGATCTCACCTTATTTCAAAAAATCAAGCGTCAGTGCCGCGACTTCTTCGGCATAGTTTTCAATGAACATATGGCCGCCGCCTTCTACGTCCGCACAGACTGCATCACTGGGAAGGTGGGCTGCAAATTTAAGACGTGCATCCTGTGCAATGACGTTGTCAAGCGTGCCGTTGCAATAGAAAATGTCTTTGCCGCAGGTGCGCAGTGCAAGGAAATCGGTGGCGGGAACGTCCACGAAACAGTAGATCGCGCCCGAACCCGTACCCTTGATCGACAGCGGATCTTTGACGGCCGCAACATCATAAGAAGCATAATATTCATCATCTTGCAGGCCCATTTTGAGCATCATGTTGAAAATGAAATCAATTTTGACAAAGATCTCCATAATTGCACCCATGAGTTTGTTGACGGGCGCAAAGGTGAATACGGCCTTCATGCCTGCACCGATGCCGTCATTTCCGGACGTGCCGTAAAGAAGCAGATCGGAAACAGCTTCGGGGTATTCCTGCATGATTCCCTGTGCATAGAAACCGCCCATGGAGTGCCCTGCAACGATCCACGGATCGTCACTCAGATAAGACATCAACTCATAAACGAGTTTGGTTCTTGTAATGAACTGTGTGTCTTTTGTTTCTCTTGTGGAATATCCGTAGCCGGGCAGATCGACCAGTACGCAGGTATAGCCGTTTTCGGCAAGAATTTCGGCAAGATTCGTCCAGCAATAGCCCGACAGTGCAAACCCGTGGATCATCATGATCTGACCGACGGGATTTTCCGCTTCGATCACGCGGAAATGCAGAATATAGTCGCCGTACGCGAAATAACGGCTGTCATCATAGGGCGTTTCATAAGCACCGACAGCAACTTCTTCACCGACAAGCACTTCTTCCTCGGTCAAATCCATTGCCGTTGCGGGGATGCAACAACCGACAAGCAACATGACCGTTGCCAAAATAAGGGACAATACTTTCTTTTTCATAGCGGTTTGTTCCTTTCTTTATACAAGATAATTACATTGTAGCATAAAAAAAGCTCAATTGCAAGCGGAAAGCAGTTTTTGTGCCTGCTTTGCAATTTCTTCCCGATCCCAATCGGGGTGCAGGAATAAATATACGGTCCTGCCGAGGTGTTCGAGTGATTGCGGACACATATCGGGTGTGTAGTTGTGGCGCAGACCTTGGTTTGCGGGCATTCTGAACGGATCCATCAGCGGATGCAATGCACCGCGTTTTTCCATGATCGGAGTCCAGCTGACGTATACGTGGCGGTCGCATTCAAGCGGGATCATGCCGCCGATCTTTGCGTTGAACGCTTGTGCTTCTTCCTGCGTTTCAAAGCGGAAGGCAATGAGGTTGCCCGTGTCTCCGTCCGCATCGTTGTCGGGGGCCAAAGGAAGTCTGCCGTCAAGAATCGACAGAATTTCCTTTTTGACTTTGCGAAGGTCTGCCACGATGCCGTCGAGTTTCTGAATCTGACAACGCATCACAGCCGCCAACAGTTCGTTGCCTCTGTATTCCGTACCGCAGAAGCCCTGTTCGGAAAAATCTTTCATCTGTTCTCCGAAAAAGGCAATGGCACTCGCATCGTGGTAAATGCAGGAACGTTCGTAGAGTTTCTGATCGTTGGTGATCACGCCGCCGCCTTCACCGCAGGAAATGATCTTGAAAAAATTGAAACTGAACGCACCGATGTCACCGATGGTGCCGCAGAATTTTCCGTTGTAACTGCTGCCGACGGCTTGGCAGGCGTCTTCCAAAACAAAAATATTGTGTTTTTTCGCGATTTCCGTGATCGCTTTCATGTTGCACGGTCTGCCGTTCATGTGAACGGGGATGATGCATTTTACGTTCGGGGTGATCTTGCGTTCAATATCGGCGGGATCGATGGAAAGCGTTGCATCCACCTCCGTCACAACGGGAACAGCACCGGTCGCCAGCACCGCCATGGCGGTTGCAATGTAGGTGTAGGCAGGAACGAGCACTTCATCCCCCGGACCGATACCGAGGGCGATCAAAGCAGAGATGAGTGCACCCGTTCCGCTTGTGGTGAACGATGCATAATTTGCCCCGAAATACTTTTTCATATCCTCCTCAAAGCCCCAGACGGCCTTGCAGGAATTGTTGACCTTGAAGAAGTCCTTGGTCTCAATGACTTCTTTGACTGCCTGAATTTCTTCCTGTCCGATTCTGTACATTATAATTCCTCCATCTTTTCTGCAATTGCTCTCACTAAATAATTGTCTGCGTTGTCAACGGGTGATTGCACGCCGTTGCCGGTCTTAAACATCTGAACTTCGTAACCGCCGCGGATGATCTGATCTGCCGACGGAAAATAACTGTTGTTGCCGTTCGTGTTGCTCATGCACAACACGTTTTTTTGCGGATGCGCCGCTTGCAGGCGCAGGGAGATCTCTGTGAACATTTCAAATGCAAAGGGTACAAAAACGGTATTTCCCAATTGTACGAGCGTGATGGAAATGTCCGTTTCTTTGGACTCTGTGATGCCTTCCTCGTAAGATGTGATCACATTTTTATAGAAATTTGCGGTCTGCCGTTCAAGGTTGACTTCGTAGTGTTTGAAGGCTTCGTAACCGTCTTTTGCCTGCTGTAACGGAATGCGCGGCTGAAGCGGTATGTGTGCGCAAACGGACCGGACACGTAAGGTGGGTTCGGTGTACGTTTTTATGTTTTTCCAAGCGCGGACGGCATCCATGCCCGCAAGACCGCCCAGTTCCATGGCATACTGTGTGTTGCCCACGGTCTGTCCGTTCGGAAGCCGCGGCCCTGTATCTCCCTCACAGCCGTTGCAATACAGAGTCACCGCACCGCTTTCGTGTGCAAGACGGTCAACCATTACGCCGCACCAATCGCGTGAAATGAGCGTATCGGTTCCGCAGGCGGTGTTGTGGGCACCGTAGTGGATGAGGTTGAGTATGTTTTTGTTTTCACTGTTCACAAAAGACAGCACGGTCATGGTCGGATCAAAGGTGCCCCACGGATTCTGACCGAGTTCCACACGTCCGTCCGTGCAAAGTTGACGGCGGTTGATGCCGACGCGGCTTTCTGCGGTCCCCACACCCATGCGTGCACAAACAAGAGAGTTGCACGCCTGCTGTGCCGCAGAAAGGATCTGCGGAATAAAAACAGTTTCGCAGTAGGCGGTGTCAAGTTCACCCCAGCCGATCTCTCCGGCTGTGTTCGGCCCCGTGTGGGTGTGCGTGGCGTGCAGGAAAATGTTGTCAAAAGCAAGGTTTTCCTGTTCGGCAAGCAGCCTGCGGATGCGGTCGGAAAGTGCGTTTTGAATCAGGCAAACATCGCAACTGATGAGCAGAACCTTCTGTGTGTCATCGGCAAAACATACGGCCGTTGTGAATAAACGGTCATTGATGCCGGTGGAGAATATTTTGTCATGATAGCCGTACAGGTGTCCGCCGACGGCAGGTGTGATATCTTTGCGTGCAAAGCCGATACGAAAAGCCAT
>JAFQKN010000088.1 GCA_017396895.1 Clostridia bacterium | reverse complement strand
GGAATCGGAATTGCCGTGTTTGCCGTTTGCATCAAAAAGAAGAATACTTCTTCCCGTAACGATGTGTAACCGTTTGTAGGCAGATAAATTGCGGTTTTTAGCGCAAAAACCATGATATACGCACCTGCAGATCTATCATTTGTCGAAGACGTCACCCCGACAATCCCCGATTTGTTTATTGGATTTCACAGAATTATAAATTGCCGATCGTTCACGAATTTGCAAATTTATTCTCATTTTAACTTGACAATCGGGAACAATTGTGATAAATTGAGAATGCAACCCGCTAAAAAACAGTCAATTCGTTAACAAAGGGGGAATCGATGTATGTTTATTGAAGAACGCCATCAAGAGATATTGCGGATCGTATCCGAAAACGGCAGAATTACCAATACAGAAATACAGGAAAAGTTTCAGATCAGTTATGATTCCGCAAAACGCGATTTGAGATTGTTGGAATCGCAAGGACTTTTGAAAAGGACACATGGCGGTGCGATTGCCGCAAGACAGGTCGGTTCACAGCCCATTGTTGATATTGCCCCCGATGAGAGGGTACGGGATATCAAGGAGCATTATCTGGCCATTGCAAAAGCCGCTGTGTGTGAAATAGCGGAAAATGACGTTGTTTATATAACCAATGCAAGTGTCGGTTTTTTAATGGCACAAAACATGGGCAATGTCCGCTGTACGGTTGTCACCAATTCGGTTGCCATTGCCGAAGAACTGCGCAAAAAGGAGAATGTTACCGTTTTGCTGGCGGGCGGTGAAATGCAGAAAAACGGTTGTTTTTACGATCATTTTGCATTGTCATTTATCAACAGACTCCATTTTGATAAGTGTTTTATTACTTCTGCCTGTGTGTCGGCTGCATTCGGTCTTTCAATTCAGAAATCAAGAAGCGTGGAATTGACAAACGCTGTGATCAGCCACTCAAAAACCGTATACGGCTTATATCCGTTTGAAAAAATCGGATTTGATTCGGTTATCAGCATTTGTTCTGCGGATCGATTGCATTGTCTGATCACGGACGGCGAAACGGCAGAAGATGAATTGGAAAAGTTTGAAGATCTCGGTATGAAGATCATAATTGCGCAAGCGTGAGGTTTTGTCCGTTTGTGTTGCAATGGGCTGAGTTTGAGAGGCTGACAACAGGTTTGAACTGCTTTACAGGTGGGGGAAAACATGGCTGAAAAGAAGAATGTTTTATTCATAGTGACCGATGACCAGCGGTGGGATACCATTCATGCGCTGGGCAACAGCGAAATACATACACCCAATATTGACCGCCTGGTTCAACGCGGTACGTCCTTTGTGCGTGCACACATTGCAGGCGGCACCTGCGGGGCGGTGTGTATGCCGAGCCGTGCCATGGTGCTCACAGGGCGCAATCCTTTTCATTTGCAGGAGTTGGGCGGTGATATTCCGTCCGCACACAAGACGCTTGCCGAAACATTTAAGAATCACGGCTATGAAACGATCGGCCTTGGCAAATGGCATAACGGCTGTGCAGGTTTTTCGCGCAGTTTCACGCAGGGGGCCAAGATCTTTTTCGGCGGTATGTGGGATCACTGGAATGTGCCGACCTGCCGCTTTGATCCGACGGGGCAGTATGACAATGTTATCAATTTCGTGGTGGATTTCTATAATAAAAATCAGCCGCAGGCACAACACTGCGACGAGTTTGAACCCGGTAAACATTCAAGCACGATGCTGACGGATGCCGCGATCGATCTGCTACGGAAGAATGCAGGTAAAGAGAAGCCCTTTTTTATGTATCTTGCCTTCCTTGCGCCGCACGATCCGCGTACCATGCCCGAAGAATTCCGGCGGATGTACGATCCCGAAACAATAACACTGCCGCCGAATTTTCAGCAGATCATTGACACCAATTATCCCTTGATGGTACACCGTGACGAGCACCTTGCCGCCTATCCGCGGCAGGAGGCAGAGATCCGACGTCATATTGCCGAATACTATGCAATGATCACACATCTGGATTATGAAATCGGCAGATTGCTTACGGCTTTGCACGAATCGGGCGAAGAAGATAACACGGTTGTTGTGTTTACGGGTGATAACGGTCTTGCGGTCGGTCAACACGGCTGGATGGGCAAAGAGGATATCTATGAACACGGCGTGCGCGTACCGCTGATCATGGCAGGTCCGCAGATCGCGGAAAATGTGCGCAATGAAGCGTTTGTGTATCTGTATGATATTTTCCCGACGCTGTGTGAAAAAGTCGGTATTGAGATCCCCGATTCCGTGGACGGCAAAAGTTTTGCACACCTTCTGGACGGACAACACGGACAGCATTTTCGTGATGAACTGTATCTTATTTTCGATCAGTTCGTGCGCGGTGTGAAGGATGATCGTTACAAACTGATCGAATACCGCAACGGCGACGGGGAAGAAGATAAATGGACGTTCCTGTATGATCTGCAGAATGATCCGTGGGAAACGCAAAATCTGTCCGAGCGTCCCGAATACAAGCAACTGATTTCAAAAATGCGCGAAAGAATGTGCCGCCACCGCGATGCATGGGAAGAACAGAAACACCCGTGGGGGCAGGATTTTTGGACAAGGTTCTGATTCGTATATAAAACGAAGAGAAAATACGAAGAAAAAAACGGAGAGAAAGAATATGTATCACATTGCACTCGGAAACAGCGGCCTGACCGTGCCGACCGTTGCGGTCGGCTGTATGCGTATTGCCGATATGAATGAAAAGGAAGGGGCGGCATTTGTTGCCACGGCTTTGGAACACGGTGCCAACTTTTTTGATCACGCCGATATATACGGCGGCGGGAAAAGTGAAGAGGTGTTCGGCAAGGCGATCGCCGCCTATGATCGCGAAAAACTGTTCATACAGACCAAATGCGGCATCCGCAAAGGTCAGTTTGATTTTTCGTATGAACACATTGTAAATTCTGTGGACGGCAGTCTGAAAAGGCTCGACACGGAATATATCGATGTTTTGCTTTTACATCGTCCCGATGCACTGATGGAGCCCGAAGAAGTGGCAAGAGCATTTTCTGATCTGAAAGCCGCAGGGAAAGTGCGTCATTTCGGTGTTTCCAACCAGAATCCTTATCAGATGCAACTGTTGCAGAATGCACTGGATGTGCCGCTTTGTGTCAACCAATTGCAGTTCGGTGTGATGCATACTCCCATGATCCAATCGGGCATCAATGTAAATATGTACAACGATTCAGGTGTCAACCGTGACGGCGGCGTGCTGGATTACTGCCGTCTGCACGCAATCACCGTGCAGGCATGGTCGCCGATGCAATACGGTTTCTTTGAGGGGTGTTTTATTGACAATGAAAAATTCCCCGCACTCAATGCAACACTGCAAAGAATCGGGGAAAAGTACGGCGTTTCAAAAACAACGGTCGCG
>JAFQKN010000087.1 GCA_017396895.1 Clostridia bacterium | reverse complement strand
CTTACGGGATTCGATTCGCACGCCTGCGGGCGTTTGGTCGCTCGCGGTCACAACAGTCCACCGGACTGTTGCTCTGTGCCGCTCGTCCTTAGAATCCCTAACTTCTTAATCGTAGTACAAAACCACCCTACCGCAAGGGTAGGGTGGTTTTGAATGGCGGAGAGTTAGGGATTCGAACCCTAGGTGAGTTTCCCCACACAGCATTTCGAGTGCTGCACCTTCGACCACTCGGACAACTCTCCGTATTCGTTTTCGAAATGTTATCGCTTGATAACGCACATTATTTTAACAGAATTACGCCGTCTTGTCAAGATAAAAAATGACAAAAAGTATTTTGACGATTTTTCTGCACGTAAAAAATGCGTTCCTTGCAGTACAAGCAAAATACAAAACAAAAATAATAAACAGGTGATCTTTGAGCAGTTCAATATTGCCAAAAAACCACCTGTTTACTTATTTATAACGCACGAATAAAGATGAAGGTGCAGCACCGAAAAGACTTAAAAAGAGCCATTTTCGGGCAGATGCGGATTATACACGTCACCTTTATTCAATTGCAAGTATTCTTTGAAATTCTTTGCTGTTTTTGAATTCCTGCGACAACTCTGTTCTTGCAACCAGTCCGTTTTTGACCTCTGCCAGGAAAGATCCTTCCCAGAATCTGTATGCTTTGGTTTTATTGAATACAACACCTGCCACCGCTTTTGAAGTGTGTACGCTCACTTCGGGTAATTCATCGTACTGTTTTGCAAGACGCACTGCCTTTTCAAAATATGCAAGAGCCGTTTTTTCATCCCCTTGCAGATACATTTTAACGCCGATGCGCTGAGAATGGATCACAACAAGATACCAACATTTACCGTAATCACCGTCGGGCATGATCTTTTCTGCCAAGTTGATATAAGCCGCAGCGATCTGTTCATCGGCATCAAGAAAACTTTTGTATCTTCGGTTTATGATCTCCCCAAACAGGCGAAGCATC
This sequence comes from Clostridia bacterium, assembly GCA_017396895.1. Taxonomy (GTDB): domain Bacteria; phylum Bacillota; class Clostridia; order Oscillospirales; family Acutalibacteraceae; genus RUG806. The sequence continues at coordinate 17,838 of JAFQKN010000087.1, read as the reverse complement.
TCAACCGTACCTTCCGCACAGGCCGCGGCGCGTTTTTCGTCGTCATGGGGATACATATACATTGCTTCATAATCCCTTGTATTTTGCATGATCGGCATTTCCGAAAGGATCTTTTCAGCCTCAGAAATGTCAACACCGCTGCCTTCGGTCAAACTCAGATCGCGTAAATAACGGCACATCAGTTTTTTCGACCAAATCCGTATGCTGTCAATCGTACAATAATTCTGTATCATATCATAAACCCTGTTGACCTCCGTCCTTACGGAAATACGGTATGCTGCGTCCTCCCGTGCATGGATGACCGCATTGAAGTATTTTACCAACAGATCGTAATTGCCGGGAAATTCAACAATAGCATCTTTGAGCATATCTCGCGCTTGTGCGATCTTTCCCTCATTCCATAAACGGGAATACCGATCGCTGTAGTTCTTCATTTTTTCTTCTTTCGCAATCAGATCCGAGCCGAGCAGACTGTCAACGGTAACGCCGAAAAAAGAAGCGATCACCGGAAGCATTGATATATCGGGATACGTTTCTCCTCTTTCCCACTTACTGACAGATTGAAAAGACATTCCGAGAAACTCGGCAAGTGCTTCCTGTGTAAGCCTTTTTTCTTTGCGAAGTTTTTTGAGATTTTCACCGAAATAAACGGTCATTTTGCATCACCTTTCAATAAATCGATTCATCACGGCCGTGATTACGGTTTGATTATACCGACATTCAGCACGACAATCAATAACCGATCCATTGAAAGAATTTCTCGTAAATTTAGAATCATTCTACTCAAACGATGTTTATGATCATCTCAAAAAATGCAACTGAGAGATTCAATATATGCACACACGGCTTCTTCGAGGTTGTCTTCGGTCAATTCGTTGCAAACTGCAAGGCGTGCAAATTCAGCCGCCTGTTCACGTTCCACCGAAACGTCGGGACACAGTACACAACTTCCGTCCGGTTTTGCAAGAGCAACACCCCATGTGTCAATGACTTCCTCTCCGATGTCCTGCTTATGCTGATAAACATATCCCTTTACAAACATTGTGCAATCTCCTTTATGTGTGACGGTTATTCACTTAAAATATATCATAACAATGGGTGAATGTCAATCACTTTAATAATTATTTTTTTCTAAAAATGTTCAGAATAGAACAAAAAAAACAGAGGCTGTTGCTTCTGTTTGCAACAGCCCCTGTCGGGGTACTTACAGCACTTTGCTCAAAAATGTTTTCAGTCTTTCGGTTTGCGGGTTTGCGAAAAATTCCTGCGGAGTGTTTTCTTCGGCAATCACACCCTCATCAATGAAAAGAACACGAGTACCGACCTCACGGGCAAATCCCATTTCGTGCGTGACGACCACCATGGTCATACCGCTGGCAGCAAGTTCTTTCATAACGTCCAGAACTTCACCGACCATTTCGGGATCCAATGCACTGGTGGGTTCGTCGAACAGCATCACCTTGGGATTCATTGCCAAGGCTCTGGCAATGGCCACGCGCTGTTTTTGACCGCCCGAAAGGGTGGACGGATAAGCGGATGCCTTTTCTTCAAGACCTACGCGGCGCAGCAAACGTCTTGCTTCTTCTTCGCAATGCGCATTGAGTTCTTTCTTTGTTTTGGGGCCGGTATAGGACGGATCCTTTTTCATTTTGCCGAGTTTTTTCTTGCCCAGACAATAGGGAGCGAGCATGACATTATCCAACACCGTTTTATTGTTGAACAGATTAAACTGCTGGAACACCATACCGATCTTTTCGCGGTGGCGATTGATATCCACATGGATATTGGCAATGTCTTCGCCTTCAAAAATGATGGAACCGGACGTGGGATCTTCCATACAGTTCAGACAGCGCAGGAATGTACTCTTACCGCTGCCGGAAGGCCCGATCACGACCACTTTTTCGCCCTCGTGAATGGTTGTGGTGATTCCTTTGAGCACTTCATGGTCACCAAAACTTTTGTGCAGATCAACGACGTCTATCACTTTTTGCCAACCACCTTTCCATAATTTTCAAGCCAATGGTAATGACCACGACCAATGCGATGTAAATAACGGAAAGCACGATATACGGAACGGTATATTCGTACGTGCTCGTACCGATCTGTTTGAATGCATAAACAAGATCCAAAGCACCGGCATAGCCGATGATGGAGGTCTCTTTGATGAGCGCGATGAACTCATTGCCCAATGTGGGAAGAATATTCTTGATCGCCTGCGGAACCACGATCTTGATCATGGACGCGGAATAACTGAAACCGACAGCACGTGCGGCTTCCAACTGTCCTGCATCCACGGAATTGATACCGCCGCGCATGATCTCGGACACGTAAGCACCGCTGTTCAGACCGAAAATGAGCATACTCGCCTGCACAGCCGTGACTTTGAGCCCCATGGACGGCAGCAAAACGAAGTACCCCATCAGCAACTGCACCATGACAGGCGTTCCGCGGAACAGGGCAACGTACAAAGAGCAGATCTTCTGCAGAATGAACGGAATTCTTTGCAGGATCCACATAATCGCATAAAAGAAATAATAAAAACTGACAACACGCAACAAAGGCTTTTTCGGAAAACGGTCCAAAAAACGGTCAAAGCGGTTCTGTATGGCATAAGGCAGGATCGGATATTTCGGCATGACGCTGATGACAGCGATCACAACACCGATGAGCATACCGATCACAAGGCCGACGACTGCAACGAGAATCGTATTTTCAAGACCGTCTACAACCTGCTTATAGCCGCCTTTGTCGATAAAATTGACAATAAATTTATCCCATTTCAGGGAAAAATCCGTCAGCATATCTCATCACTGCGACAGCATCCGTCACACGGACACTGCGACTCCCCTTTCTCATTTTCTTACAAAAACAACCCCGTCTGACGGCGGGGTCGCTTTTTCTTAAAACTTACAATCAGCCGTTGACGCCTGCAACGATGTTGTTTGCGGGAGCTTCGTCGATCACAACGTAAGCAATGTTGCCGTTGATGATGTCCTGAACAGCAAATGCGCCGTTGGAATAACCGACACCTTCAAGGTTTGCAAAGCCGTCAAAGCCCCAGTCTGCGTCACCGTCGATGTAGAAAGCACCTGTGGTACCGGTCTGGAAACCGACTTTTGTGCCTTCTGCAAGACCTGCAAGAACTGCTTCTGCTTCAGCAGCGGTGGTGCAACCGTCAAATGCGGTGTCTGCTGCGGGAGCAATGATCTTCTGAGATGCATTGTAGTAAGAAGTGGAGAAGTCAAGGATTTCTTCACGTTCGGGCTTGATGGTAAGACCGGAAGCGGCTACGTCACACATACCTTCACCGACAGCGGTGCAGACGGAGTCAAATTCCATGTCGTTGACAGCAAGCGTCTTGCCGAGGGATTTTGCAAACAGGTTCATGATTTCAATGTCAACACCGTAATAGTATTCGCCTTCAACATATTCGAAGGGAGCGAATGCTGCGTTGGTGGCAATGACAAGCTGATTTTCGGATGCACCGACTTTTGCATCGGCAATCAGAACGCCTTCGGGTGTGCCGTCGCCGAAATACTTGTTCATAATGTCATCAAACAGACCGTTTTCTTTGCTATCTGCAAGGAAAGCGTTGAGAGATGCAAGCAGTTCAGCGTTGCCCTTGGTAACTGCGAAAGCATATTCTTCTTCGGTCAGCGGGATGTCGATAACCTTGAGAACTGCAGTTGCGGCATCGGTAGCATCGGCTACGGTAGCGTCGTCAGCGTTGGTGGGATCTTCAGCATCATTGCTGCAAGCGGCAAAACAGCCGATGACAAGGCAAAGTGCCATAAGAACGGAAAGAACGGATACAAACTTTTTCATTATTTTACACTCCTTTATAGATTGTGCTGTCAGTATAGCACACTTTTATAATTATGCAAGCCCTGTTTGCATTTTTCTCTTTTTAGACCTACTCTTACCAATATTTTGCAAATATTTTTGTTCATTCCGACAACATTTTTGCCTATACCAAAAGAAAAACACCCGTTTTGCGGGGTGTTTTTCCATACCATAAATATTCACCCTTATGTGAATTTATGCACAAGGGAGTGCATATTTTTCCGAATACTGCTTGTATTTTTCTTGATAGACCGGGTTGTTATGCTTGATATTATTCAAATACTCATGCATATCCATTGCATCATGCGCCATCTCAATCATACAGCCGGCAATATTGGAACAATGGTCTGAAACACGTTCAAAGTTCGTCAGCAGGTCTGCCCACACAAAGCCGACCTCAATGGAGCATTCCCCTTTTTGCAATCTTTGAATGTGACGCAAACGCAACTGATCTTTCAGATCGTCAACGACCTGCTCCAGCGGCTCCACCTGTGAGGCGGCGGCAAGATCACCGTCCAGAAATGCTTTCATTGTATAGAAAACGATCTCTTCCGTGGCCGCCATCAGCACCTTGAGTTCACGCTGTGCGGGATCGGAAAACGCAATGCCTTTTTCTTTGATTTCTTCGGCCGATTCCAACAAATTGACGGCATGGTCGGAAATGCGCTCAAAATCCCCGATCAGATGCAAAAGTTTTGCCGATTCATGGCTGTCGGCGGCACTCATGGGATACGTGTTCAGTTTTACAAGGTAAGAGCCTAAAATATCTTCATAACGGTCTGCTTTGCCTTCAAGTACACGCACACGTTCTGCAAGCTCCGGCGAATAATCCTGCAACGCAAACATGGATTTGCGCAATGCTTCTTCCGAAACGGTTGCCATTTTGACCGTCAGATCGTGGCAACGGCTGATGGCCAAAGCAGGGGTATTCATCAATCGTTCATCCAATTCGATCTTCGCTTCGGTCGCATCCCCTTTCGGCTCGGGAATGAGTTTCACGGACAGTTTTTCGAGCAAGCCCGTTGCCGGGAACATCAATACCGTGCAAGCCACATTGAAGATCGAATGCACCAAAGCAATGCTCCATGCGCTTGCCGCAGAGTCAAACAGCGGCACGCTCACAACAGCACGCACGATCGAAAAAACGGCCAGCAGGATCCCCGTACCGATGATATTAAAGCAAAGATGCACCACGGATGCTCTGCGCGCATTGCGGTTCGCACCGACGGAAGACAGCAACGCGGTCACACAGGTGCCGATGTTCTGTCCCATGATAATGGGGATCGATGCACCGACCGTGATCTGTCCCGTAGCAGACAAAGCCTGCAAAACACCGACGGAAGCCGAAGACGACTGAATGATTGCCGTCATAACGGCGCCGACCAGCACGCCGAGGATCGGATTGGAAAACATCAGCATGAGGTTGCGAAAACCTTCCAGTTCCGACAGACCGCTGACGGCACCCGACATGGTATCCATACCGAACATCAGCGTTGCAAAACCGAGCAAAATGCCGCCGACATCTTTTTTCTTGCTGTTCTTACTGCCCATGACCAGAATAATGCCGATCAGCGCAAGAACGGGGGAAAATGAAGTGGGTTTGAGCAATTTCATAAAGAAATTATCCCCTTCAATACCCGCAAGACTCAAGATCCATGCCGTTACCGTGGTACCGACATTCGCCCCCATGATCACATTGATCGCCTGCCGCAAGGTCATCAGGCGGGAGTTTACAAAGCCGACAACCATGACCGTTGTGGCGGAGGACGACTGTATAACGGCCGTAACACCGAGACCTGTCAAAAATCCGACAAATTTTCCCGTTGTCAGTTTCCCCAACAAGGCTTTCAAACCGTTGCCTGCGGACTTTTCAAGTCCCTCGCCCATGGTGTTCATTCCGAACAGGAACAAACACAGACCGCCGATCAAAGTCAGCACATTAAAAACATCCATTTTTCACATCCCCTTGACTTAAAAACTGACTTTCAGGGTTCAGATCCCCTGTTCTACGTACTTTTCTCCGTCAAAAATGAGCACCGAGTGCACACCGTTTCTGCGCAGTGCATCCACTGCAACATCAAATGCATAATCCAATTTCGTGCAATCGTGGCAATCACTGCCCAAGGTGACAAGGCCGTTCTTTTCGGCAATGCGGCGCATCAAAAATTCGGCAGGATACGGCCAATCGGTCACCCCCCTTGCCATAGCTCCCGTATTGACCTCAATGGGGGTGCCCGTTTCCATCACGGCATCCAAGGCTTCCAAAGCAAGGCTGATATAACGCGGATCGCTTTCATCCGGCACACGGTGTTTGGTAATGAGATCAAAATGCGCAAGAAACAGCGGTTTCAATGACACGCATTTGACAACATCCTCATAATAGGCACGGCTAAATGCGATCTGATCGCCGCCGAAACCGACATCAATGGCTTCTTTGGTAGCTTTCGCACTCAGATCGATAGGATAGTACACACCGTTCGCCTTTACGTAGTGCACACCGCAGATAAAATAATCAAAATCCTCTTTTACAAGCGGCTCACTGAATGCATCCTGCTCCAGGCCGAGCAGAACTTTGATCTTCCCCTCATATTCTTTTTGCAGTTGACGTACCGTATTTCTGTATTCGCCATACCGCGTCGGCGGCAGACAGTAAGAATCGTCAAAATGTGTGTAACTGTGATCGGACAGACCGATCGCACAAAACCCTTTCTCGATTGCCGCTTCGATGATATCACGCGGTGCGTTTTTGCCGTCGGAAAAGGTGGAATGCGTATGCATATTGGACATTATTTTCATAATTTTACCCCAAACTTTCACTGCCGTAGTCATACAGACAAATATTCAGATCAACAGGACCGTCAATGCCGTCAACCTTGCCGGATTCGGTGTACTGCCAGATCGTGTAATGATAATAATAGGTCGGCTTGTCATTATACTGCGCAAGCCAGCAGTCATACTCCTGCAACACTTCAAGATCGTAATCGAAATAACCGATCTCGCAGTTCAGATAGATCATCGGGCGGTAACCTGCATCACGAATGCGGTCGCAGAATGCCTTGGCACAGGCGGTAACGGTCTTTGAATCGGTCGTATAGGTGCGGGATTCTTCGATATCATACCGTTCCCAATCGAACACGATCGGATACGTCAGCGGATACCCTTTTATTAAAGAAAGAATGTAATCGGCTTCCTCGACGGCTTCCTTTTCATTGACCGCCTGCGAGAAAAAGTAAACGCCGACATGAAGCCCTGCCGCCAATGCGCCCTCCACATTTTTTTTGAAGTTTTCATCGGTGTTGATCTTACCCTTTGTGCCGTAACCGCGGTAAGCCGCGCGAATAAAAGCAAACGAAATGCCGTCTTTGCGAACGGCCTGCCAGTCAATATCGTCCTGATGAACAGACACATCCACACCAGCAAACGCAACCGACGCGGCATCGTTGTAAACCACACGTCCGTCGGAGGTGCGCATGAACAGTTCGGGATCAAACATGGCTTTATTTACATTGTAATACGGAATTTGTTTTCCCGTCATGTCGTGGATGGAGTAATCCGCTTCCGTGATCGGCTCTGCGGCATACGTTGTCTGTTCACTGAGCAGATTCGGATTCCATCGACAGGCATTGAATCCTGTCAAAACAAAAATCAATATCAACAGCGGCAACAGTCGCTTTTTCATCCTTTAAGTCCCTTCTGCCGATTGACCGTTGCAATCGGCTGTTTATTATGTTAAAATAAAATAACACAACAAACTGAAAATAACACTTAAAACAATTGTAACACAAGCAAGATTCTTTTGCAAGAACAAACGGAGGTTCTATGAAAAATTACAGACTGATCTCCCCTTATGCAAACGTAAAATGGGACGGAAAAGACGCATGGCATCGCTACAAAGGCAATCTGCACACCCATTCGGTCGCCAGCGACGGCGAAATGGACTTGCGGGATGCGGTTCTTGCCTACTACAACCGTGATTTTGATTTTCTTGCCATGACAGACCACGGCGTTACGGGAAGACCTTGGGATGAATGTCCGTCCAAACCGCTGATGTACCGTGCATTCCGTGCCATGCGGCATTACAAACTGAATTGGTTTACAAGTGAAGAAGCACAGAAAATTGCAGACGGCAGTTTTCCCTTGCCCGACGGCCATGCACGCGGCAAAGGGATGCTCTGTGTGCCCGGAGGCAACGAAATGTGCAATCTGACCGCCACAAAAACCCACGTCAACGGCTTCTTTATGAAAGGCTGTGAGATGTTCGGCGGCAAAGAAAACGACTCTGAATGCGCCGTAAAAGCCGTGCAGGAAAACGGCGGTATTTCGTTTATGAATCATCCCGGCAGTTGGCTGAACACCAATAAAGACATCAACAAAATTCACGATCCCTTTTTAACGCATTATTTCGGCAATATTCTGTTGAAATACCCGACGTGCCTGGGCATTGAAGTATTCAACGAAAAGAACTCCTCCACGCCGTGGGATCGCCATTTATGGGATCATCTTCTGCAATACTGTCTGCCACACGGCAAAAAAGTCATTGCATTCAGCAACGGCGATATGCACATCGAAAAAGATGTGGATTCGTCTTTCTGCTATTTCTTCATGCCCGATCTGACGCTCGACAGCGTCAAAAAAGCCATGCATGACGGCACCTCTCTTTGCGTTACACGCATCATCCGTAAAAATGAAACATTCGGGCCCGATGCAGACATGGACAACCGCGATGCTGCGCACCCCGTGCCGCTGTTTGACCGCATTGAAACACACGAACACACCGTGCAGGTGCAGATCTCCGATTTTGACCGCCTGCAGTGGATCGCCAACGGCAAGGTAATCAAAGAAGAACGCTTTGACAGTGTGCAGGACGGCGGCACGTTCACATTGGATCTGGATACGGTCGAAAATGCCGATACATTCTCTTATATCCGTATGCAGGTATCCTCGCCTTACGGCATCTGCCTGACGCAAGCCATCGTCATCGACAACGGCACAGCCCCCCTGCCGTTTGTTGAATCCGAAGAAGACAAAAAGCAATTGCGCGATCTCAGACGCAAAAGCAACCGCGCATACATTGCCCTCAAAGGCATATTGGGTGAGATCCCCTATCGCATCCGTCTGATGAAGGCACGTAAGAACGGAACAGCGGACCGATAAGACAACACCGCGGTTGCATTTTTTGAAATAATATGCTAATATAGAAATAACTTTTCGGAAACGGAGGGATCGTTTTGGCTCAGCAAGTCCGTTCTGCCGACTTTACCGAAGAACAACTCGGCTATGTGTATGAAAACAGAAGATACGTAGGCACAAAAGAAACACTCGGTTTCATCCTTTGGGACGCGGCGCAGACGATGAACATCAACGGATATTCCAACCGTTTTATCACCAACATCGTCAAAGTTGATCTCGGCTATCAGGCCGTTGCAAAATCCGTCAACAGCGTATGGGATATCGTCAACGATATTTTCACCGCCGCAGTGGTTGAAAAAACACGTACCCGATGGGGCAAATTCCGTCCGTATTTGTTGGGGCTTGCATTGCCGGGTGCGATCATCACCATCCTTTATTGGTGTATGCCGTTTTTCTTTGCGGGCAAAGCGGCTGATTCGATCAGCAAATTCATCTTTTATCTGATGCTTGAAATCTTGCGCGAAGGTGTCAGCACATTCCAATCCATTTCAAGAACGGGATTGCTTGCAACCATCACACCGCACCCCGTGGATCGAACAAGGCTGATTACCGTTGCAAACTTCGCTTCGGGATTTTTCGGTGAAAACATTCCCGCGCAGATCATGACAATTCTCCTGGACGTCATTGACAACAAAGCCCATAAAAACGGAACATCCATGGAAAAACAACTGCGCGGTGCATTCACAGGCATGGGCGTTGCAACCACGGTCATTTCAAGTCTGATGTCTTTCTGGTTCTTTATGAACTCCAAAGAAAGAGTTCTGCAATCCGTATCTCCGCCCAAGATTTCCGACTCACTGCGCTCGATCGTCAACAACAAACCCATTCTTTTGCTGACACTTTCGGAATTTCTTGCGGGCTTCGGCATTTCGGGCAGTGAAATGGATTATTACATCGATGTTTTGCATTTTGCATCCATGGTACTGCTTGCAGGCATTCCGTCGGTTCCGATCTCACCGCTTTCCTACTCCTTTGTTCCTTGGTTCAGACGAAAATTCTCCAGCCGTTTCCTGTACATCGTCAGCAAAAACATAGGCAACTTCCTGTATATTTTCGTCTTCCTGTTCGGTTGCATCGGCTTCAATCCCAAGACATTCAAAGGCGGATTGTATCTCAAAAGATGGCCGATGCTCTTTGCCATGGCAACATGGGAATTCATCTGGACATTCTTCTTCGGCCTGCGTTCCGTTATCAGCACCGAGCTGTACAACGAATCCATGGACTATTGCGAATGGAAAAACGGCTACCGTACCGAAGCGATGACAAGTGTTGCAAAAGGGCTTGCGGCGAAGGTATCCGCTTCCGTCAGCGGCGTTGTGACGACAGCACTCAAAAAAATGGTCGGTTACGATCAGAATGCCTACACAAAAGGCACCGAACAACCCGACAAGGTCAAGTTCTACATCTTCTCCATGTTCACCATCATTCCCGTTCTGACAGGCTCGTTCGGCATTATCCCGATGCTGTTCTATGACCTCAACGGCAAGAAAAAAGAACGGATGTATGCAGAACTTCTCTCCCGCAGAAAAGAAGCAAGCCTTGCCGCATCCGAGGGGGATCTGGATTCCATCCGCGAAATGGAAGAAAAGATCAAAGCCGCCCGAAACGAAAAACACTGACAGAACATAAGCAACAAAGCAGCCGTACTCCATGCAGAGTGCGGCTGTTTTTCCGTTTACAACAAATTTTTGACCGCTTACCTTCATTTGCTTGCAAAACGAATTTTTTACAGGTATGATGAAATCGCAGGCAATGAAAACCGATCGGCATTGTGCTGCAACAAGGAGGAATGCACGTGAAACTGACACTGCACATCGGCACAGGTCACGAGGAAGAAGTGATCGTGTATGCCGATTGTGAAAATGAAATCACAAGAGCAGTCAAAAAGCTGTTCGACTGCTCAAACACGCCGCTGTTCGGGTATAGAGACGAAATCGCCGTGGCACTCAATTTGTCGGATGTGCACTGTTTTTCCGTTGAAAACAACCATGTATTCGCATACACACAAAATGAAAAACTGCGGATGAAACAGCGGTTATATCAGATCGAAACGATCTTAACCGATCAATTTGTAAAGATCAATCAATCCTGTATTGTCAATATTGCAAAGATCGATCGGTTTGATGCGTCGATCACGGGCACGCTGTCGGTTCGTATGCAGAACGGATACAAAGAATATGTATCCAGAAGGAACTTAAAATCCGTCAAAGAAAGGTTAGGTTTATAAAATGAACAAATATGTCAGACAGTTTTTACACAGAGGATTGCTGTTCGGCGGCTTCGGGCCGATCGTGGTCAGCATTGTTTTCGTCATCATTGAATCTGCGGCAAATACAATCACACTCAATGCAAAACAAATACTGATTGCAGTTTTATCATCGTATGTGCTCGCTTTTGTGCAGGCTGGCGCGACCGTTTTTGAACAGATCGATCACTGGTCAACACCGAAATCCGTATTCTTCCATTTTCTATCTCTTTACATCGTTTACATCGGTACATATCTTATCAATTCATGGATTCCGTTCAGCAAGTCAGTTGTTCTGATCTTCACCGGCATTTTTATTGCAGTGTTTTTCGTTGTATGGCTCATCGTTTACTGTGCGGTACGCAGTACGCAAAAGAAAATGAACGCCGTACTCGACAAATAAACGGCACAAAAAAGGAGTGAAACGGTTTTCTGCCGCTTCGCTCCTTTACTTTTATATTTTATTAGTATGTAACGGTATATGAATTACCAGCAACTGCAGTAAAAACAGAATATGTACCGTCATACGAAACATCTGCATTTTCACAGACAAACGTACCGAGTAATGTGATCTTGCCGTCATACTTCGGTGTCAGCACTGCTTTCGTCAGTTTACCGTTTTTCCAGTACAGATCGACATTTACGTTTCCTCTTGCGAGAAGCCCTTTTGCATGACCGTCCACAAATGCAGAGGGCAATGCAGGCAACAGATGCAGAATAAATGCACCGTTCTCGGTCAGCAGATGGCTTTGCAGCAGCATTTCCGTAACGCCGGCCACGGCACCGAAATTGCCGTCGATCTGGAACGGAGGATGTGCATCGAACAGATTCGGATATACACCGCCGCCGCCCGAATAGGTTGTGATCTTCCCAATGGGCTGAGGACGGAGCAGTCTTGCAAGCAAACGGTAAGCCGCTTCGCCGTTGTGCAGTCTTGCGTGGAAATTCATCTTCCATGCAAGCGACCAACCCGTTGCTTCATCACCGCGCATTTCCAGCGTTTTTTCACACGCTTTTGCGAGTTCGGGAGTGGTAACGGGGCTGATCTGCATACCGGGATGCAGGCCGTACAGGTGGCTGACATGGCGGTGGTGCGGTTCGGGTGCATTGCAATCCCAATCGCCTTCCCATTCACAAAGTTGTCCTGCCGCGCCGATCTGCAGAGGTCTGATCTGCTCTCTTTTTTGCAGCAATTCGGCACGAAGATCGGGATCAACATCCAGAATGCGACAAATTTCAGCCATATACGTAAAATTATCCCACAGCATTTCCAGATCCATTGCCGTGCCTTTGCACACCCAACCGACATTGCCTTCATCATCGCGGAAATTATTTTCGGGAGACGTTGCGGGGCAGGTCAGGATATTGCCGTTTTCATCCGTGTAATACATGGAGAGATTAAACAGCAGATTCTCTTTCATAACGGGATAGAACCGTTTTAACTGTTCCTTATCCCCCGTATAGGCATAGTATTCCCACAAATGACGGCACATCCACGCACCGCCCAAGGGATACTGCGACCAGCATCCGCCCCAACCGGGAGAGGTCCACAACCAGGGGTTTGTGATGGTATACAATGTCCAACCGGGCGCATCATAATAGGCTTTTGCCGTTTTTGCACCGTTTTCGGGCAAGGCGGCAATGAGTTTCCACAGCGGCTCGGTGCAATCGGTCAGATTCGCAGGCCCTGCAGGCCAATAGTTCATCTGTACGTTGATATTGGCATGATAGTCACAGTGCCAGGGTGCCTGATAATCCTTACACCATACACCCTGCAAATTGGCAGGCAGTGCATTGTCGGGACGACTGGAACAAATGAGCAGATATCTGCCGAAATTGTAAAGCAGTTCACAAAGGCCGACGTCCGATTTCTTTTTACGGAAATTTTCAAGACGATTCGGAATCGGCAGATCGTCATGCCGTTCGCCTTCAAAGTGAATACTGTTACGATCATAAAACGATCTGTATTCTTTCAGATGATCTTCATAAACAGCGGAAAAACCTTTCTCGTAAGCCGCGATCACATCCTGTGATGCGACGGCAAGAGGTGCATCCCCTTTGAAGTTGACTGTCTGATCCAATACGTAATCCGTGCGGATGGCAATAAAGATCTCCGCATAATCGGCATTGCGTAACTCAAGGTGATCCTTGACCGAACGCAGTTCACCGCCGCTGTTTTTCACGGCAATGCAGACGGCAAAGCGCAGGTGATCGGTGTCGCCGTTGCAATAGCCGCCGCAGGAAAGCAAATTCTCATCCGCCGTACAGAAAGCAAGATCATTGCGCTTAAAGCGAAGATTAAAAGACAGCGCACCTTTTTTGTCAGCCGTCAAACGCATACAGATGCAGTTATCCGGACGGCTTGCAACGGTCTGACGGTTGAACAGCACGCCGTTTTTGCGATAAGAGACCGTATCGGTCGCCGTTTGCAGATCGAGCGTATGTTCATAAGCGGTTACAGATCCGATGGACGGCTGCAAATGCAGATGCATCTCCCCTGCCGTCTGATACGAACCCGAATAGGCCGCTTCAAAACCGCCGCCCTGATTGGTAAACTCCGCATTGAGCAGATCAGCGGCTTCTTTGTATTTTTTGTCTTCAATGAGTTTACGCAGTGCAGGCAGATGTTCGTACGCCTGCGGACGGTCTGCATTCGGGTAAGGCGCACCCGACCAGAGGGAAATCTCATTCAACTGCAAAACTTCGTGCTTGGTATTGCCGAACACCATGGCCCCGAGTCGGCCTGAGCCCAAAGGCAAAGCGGATTCCCACTGTTTTGCAGGGTGTGTATAACGCAGAATGTGACTCATTCGATCAACTCCTTTTAGAGATCTTTCAAATGTGCGGTATCGTTCATAAATCGCAGTTTTGTATGCGCCTGCCCGTGGTCTTCAAGATATTCCACAAGCGTCAGCCCCGTATTGTCCTGCGAAAAATTAAAATGCTCCCGCAAGGGAAAATCAAGTGCCGCATGAATCAAAAAGTTATTGAACGTACCGTGGGCAACGAGTAAAACCGCACTTTCATCCGTGTGTTCATGGCGCACATATCGTATGACGGATTTTGCACGTGCAAGTGCCTGTTCGTCCGTTTCCGTATCGGGAAGTCCGCAGGCATATTCCGTCAATCGGTTTTCACACAGAAAGCCGCACAAGTGCAATAAACAAGAAAAAGGCAAGCCGCAATCGTTTGCCTTTGTTCCTTTTTCGAGCATCGCATTCACGATTTGCGCTTGCGTGCCCTGTATTGCGTTTACATATCCCGCCGTGGCAACACAGCGTTGTAACGGACTTGTATAAATACGGTCAAAACACACGTCTTTGAGCCGTTGTGCCAAAGCCTGTGCCTGCTTGTGCCCCAATTCGCTCAGCGGCGGATCGTGCAGTTCGGCAAGTGCGGGCTGTGACGGTGTATTGCCGTGGCGGACGATGTAAAGTTTCATTATTTCATAAGTCCTTCGCTGACAGCCCAATCATGGAATGCGCGAAGTGCGTGCAATCTCTGCGGAGCCAGTTGTACACCGTGACGGTTGGTGTGGTTCATCGGAACACCCTGCAGTGCAACGAGATATTTTGCCGTGCAGTTAAAGCCGTCACCGATGGCATCGTCCAGACGCATGATATCCCAATAACGGCGTTCGGCAAGTGCCATATCACCCGACACAAATGCATCGTAAAAACGTGCAAAGAAGGATGCACCGCAGGCGGTAGGCGTGGACATAATGCCTCTTGCACCCATCTTGAATGCTTCAAACAGATACGGCATATTGGCCTGAATGATGCAGGATTCACCCTTTTCCTGCAGTTTTGCACCGATACCGTCGAGCGTGCAGGTGGTGTCCTTGATGCCGTAAACGCCGCATTCTTTTACAAGTCTGCCGTAGCATTCACCTGTGATCTTGTGCGGCTGCAGACCGGGGAATTCATACAGAAATACAGGCAGATCGGTATACTGTTTGAGTTCACCGATGTAGCTGACAAGTCTGTCGGGATCGTTGCCGAAACCTTTGGTGGTGAACACGATGCCGTCCACACCGGTCTGGCTCATGCGTTTGACTTCTTCCACCTGTGCAAACCAGGAGGGTTCCATGTTGGCGGTTGCAACGATGGTCAGATCGTTCTTGTGTTTTGCGGTCAGTTCGGCAAGTTTAATGCGTTCTTCCAGTGTCAGCACGGACATTTCGGAAGTGCCGCACACGCAGAACAGATGCTCCACACCCGAAGAAGCCTGATAGTCACAGTAGTTTTCATAAGCGTCGTAGTCAATACTCAGGTCATCCTTATAGGGGGTGAGCATGAGTGCATATACGCCGTCGTAGTATTCGGTCAGTTTTTTCATAATTAAAAAACTCCTTAAATAAAAAAATTACGCATTCATTGTACACCCACACGAATGCGTAATCAAGTATAAATTTACAAAAGTTGTAAAATCAGCCCCGTAAAATAGGAAAACACATTGGCAAAAGCAGCGAACAGAAACGGTTTTTCAATTCTCTCTGCGCAATGTTTGTACAATTGCCATTCAACGAGCACTGCGGAAACTTCAAGCACAGCCGTCAGCACAACGTCTGCCGCCCCCGAAAAGGACGTACAAACGGAAATGAGCACCACCACGGGATTGGTTACGAGATTGACAAGCAACAAAACAAGATAATCCGACAGGCTCTTTTTGCGCACAAACAGGTAAGCAAGGCTTTCCAATACCCATGTCAGTACCAAAGAAACAACCAATGATAGTAAGATCTCTTTCATGACCGTTCCCCCTGTGTCAACCGCACCGCAGGCAGAAGCAGAACGAGCGAAACCGCACACGCCCCAACGCCGAACACGGCGGCAAAACCGGACGCGGAAAAACCGAAATACGAGGGCAACAACCCCAAAAACAGAGCAAACGTCAAAAGCCCGAACGAAAAGCCTTTTAAGTTTCTCAGCGCCTGTGCCGCCAGATGCAGTGTAACGGGCATGGTGCAATTAAACAGCAACACCGCAAGAACACCGCACACGGCATTGTCTTTTGCAAAAACGAACAAAATACCGCTGAGTATAAGTGACACCGCACTCGCATTCATCATGCCGAAACGGTCGGCAAGAATACCGCCCAAGGCTTTGCCGAGTGTCACTGCAAGGGCAAACAAAACCGCCGCCGCACCCGTTTTCCACGAGAATCCGAACTGAAATCCAGCCGCAGAGCGCAAAAACACGACCGCAAA
The DNA here is from genome assembly GCA_017396895.1 of Clostridia bacterium. GTDB lineage: Bacteria > Bacillota > Clostridia > Oscillospirales > Acutalibacteraceae > RUG806. Next base: position 1,351 of record JAFQKN010000087.1, on the reverse strand, counting down.
CAGCAAGATCAATGCGACCGCCGCCTTTTTCGATAAGGCAAAACCGTCCGTCGAAAACACAAACTCCGTTTCTTTTGTTTTATCACACAACAACGCGATCGCCAAACAAGCCAAGACAAAGATCACGACAGGAAGAATATAACCGAAAGACGATGCGCACCAACCGCCGAGGAACAGCCCGAATGCACCGGGTGCTACAAAAATGCCCAAAGGCGTGCATTTTCCGTTTGCACGGTGCAAGGTATGCACACCGCCGCCGACATGAAACAGCGCATTGCCCAAACCGGCAAGAATAACCGTCGGCCATGGATATAAGAGAGGAGAAAAATCGAAAAGTACCGCACAAAGCGTCAGCAAAATACCGATGCCCGCAACGCGCAAACGGTGGCCGAACCGATCCACAAGAAGCCCCAACGGCATCTGCACGGCAAAAGCCAAAAAGTTATAAATGAGCAGATACATCTGCAAATTGCCCATGTTTCCGATATCGCCGAGGCACACGAACGCGCAGGCAAAATCCACGAAAAAATGCGCAACGCTTAACAAGGTCAGTTTTTTCATGCAGACACACTCCCTTCATTTATATGAGTACAGTATACTGCATTTTGTTGCAAAAGGCAACAAAAAACCGACACCTTGCGGCATCGGTTCTTTGTCAGGAACAGTTGGAAATTCTATGAAAAAGGACGGAAAAATCTGATTTGGCCGGCGGATAAACCGCAACGGCTATATATAAAACCCTTTGGTGGGTATTCTTTCAGTAAAAAGACAATTCCGTCCGACACACAGCGGTGTCGCGGACAGCCGTCCTTTTTACAGTTCGTTCTTCATGCTCATAAGACCGTCAAGCTTCATGATGATTGCAAGTTTCTTCAAACCCTTTGCGGATTCCAGTTCTGCAAACAAACGGTTTTCGAGAGCGAACAGTTCTCTTTCTGTCATTCTTCCTTTCACTCCTTTCGTTCTTGTTATGGTTCCATTATACTCAAAAAAACCGATTTGTCAAGTCATTTTGCACAAACTCAAAAAAGTTTCTTTGTGCAAAATGCACAAACGGCAATTGTTGATAACTTCTTTTCGCCATTCATAAAATTAACAAATCAGTGACGTGTTTTTTGTTTACATTGCACAACAAAACACATTCTCACTTTAGCAGGTTACTAAAATAAAATTACGTAAAACGCACGGCGGCAAAAAAGTTTGTTAATTTTTTCTCAAAAAAAAATGGGTCTTCACGGAAAGTTGGGGGATCGGAAAAAAGATAAATTATGATTTAGCGTTGTACGCACAATGTAAATTGCTTCGTCAGTATTTAAAGATTTTTGGTCAAGCTTTTGCAAAAGCTTGCGGG
>JAFQKN010000086.1 GCA_017396895.1 Clostridia bacterium | reverse complement strand
CAGTTCATGTGATTGACCTTTTTTTATTCTTGTATGGTCAATCACAGAAGCCGTCCCCATGATTGACTCCACACACTCACCGCTAAATCATAATTTTTTTTTCAAATTCCCAAACTTTCTGTGAAACCAAAAAAAGAAATCCCGACAAAAAAGCGGGATTTCTTTTTTGTATGTTTTTATGCTTATTATGCAAGCAGTTCGAAGATCCAGCCGATGGCGGGATACAGGACGCGCATAATAAGGGTGATGGTCTTGAGGGAGAACAGATCCATCATTACGAAGTTGATATCTTCTTCCATGATATCGTTGTAGGTGACGTTGTAGGTTTCGTAAGCGGCGGGATCTTCTTCGTTGAGAACGAAGATTCTTGCGCTTCTGTTGCCGCCTTCACCGTAGGTTGCAAAGCCGGAACCTGCGTTGTAGCCCATCTTGATGCCTTCTTCGGTGACACCGACGAAGTTGTTGATGTGGTCGTGGCCGAAGAATGCGCCGATGATGTCGCCCTTTTCGAGCCATGCTTCATACTGACCGGTGGTCACGGTCTGCTTTTCCGAGCAGGGTGCTTCGAAGCAGTAGTTGTTTTCACCGACAAGTCTGTCTTCCTTCAGACGGTACCATTTGTAGTCGTCAATGCTGAAGTAAGCGTTCTGAATGTCGTCGGTTTCTTCCATGAACTGATAGATCTCTTTGACGGGGATGTGCTGGAACACCATGGAGGGAACGACTTCGCCGCCGTTGGCAGCCTTGAGTTCGTCGCTCTTTGCCTTGTACCATTCCACCTGTTCGGGGGTCACACCGCGGTAGCCGCCGACTTCTTCGTTCTTGTTGCCCGTATCCATCATGTAGACGTTGAATGCATAGCCCGTGCCGTCGGAATTGAGAACGGGAACATTGTATGTGCCGGGATCGCAACCGTCATCGGGGATGATGCAGCTGGCATAGCTCTTGTAAGAAGCGATCTGACCTTCGAGGTCAAGTGCATCTGCAGCATCATGGTCGTGGTTGCCGAAAGTGAACAGATAGGGGATGTTTCTGTCGGCAATGGGCTTCATGAGCGCCTTGATGGTGGCGTCGATATCGTCTGCGGAGGCGGTGAAATAGGTGTCGGAAATGCTGTCGCCTGCAATGACAACGAGGTCGGGCTGTTCGGAATCAAGAATGGCCTCGACCATTGCGATGGTGTTTGCGTTGGGGTTTCTCTTGTCCTGCAGATCGTTGAACATGCAGATCTTGAAAGAACCGTCTTCGTGTACCTGCAGGGGAGATGCTTCGATCTCAACTGCGGCACCTGCGGGCACGAGACAAGCGCAGACAAGCAGGGCTGTCAGCAGAACGGAGAGGATGCTTCTGATTTTTTTCATTTTGGTTGCTCCTTTTTCATAAATGTAATATCCAACTTGCAAAGCCGAAGTACACCAGCAAGGAAACGGCGTCAACGATGGTCGTGATGAACGGGCTGGCCATCACGGCAGGGTCAAAACCGAGTTTCTTTGCCAACAAAGGCATCGAACAGCCGATGATCTTCGACAATATGACCGTAACGCAAAGGGTTAAACTGACCACAAATGCGACCATGACCGAGATATCCGTATTGCCCAGCAATAAGCGGTCAATGAGCAGTACTTTTGCAAATGTGGCGGCGGCCAGTGTGATGCCGCACAGAATGGACACTTTGAATTCCTTAAAAACAACTTTCAGCAGATCGGGGAAGTCGATCTCATTGAGCGAAATTCCGCGTATGACCGTGACCGATGCCTGACTGCCTGCATTACCGCCCGTACCCATGAGCATGGGGATAAAAGCGGTGAGCACAACCAGACTCGACAGTGCGTTTTCAAAACCCGTGATGATGATTCCCGTCAGTGTTGCCGAGAGCATCAGCAGCAACAACCACGGAATACGGGCTTTCCACAGTTCTGCCGTCGGTGTTTTCAGATAAGGTTTGTCCGTGGGTGTAACGGCGGAGATGATGGCCATGTCTTCGTCGGCTTCTTCCTGCAAAACGTCGATGGCATCGTCAACGGTGATGATGCCCACCAGGCGGTCTTCTCTGTCCACCACGGGCATGGCAAGGAAGTCATAGTGCGAAAACAGAACGGCGATTTCTTCTCTGTCGTCTTCGGTGTGCACGTGAATGACGTTGGTGTCCATGATGTCGGCTACGGCTGTGTCTTCGCTTGCAAGAAGCAGGTCCTTGACCGACACAACGCCCAAAAGACGGCGGTTGTCCGTCACGTAGCAGGTGTAGACCGTTTCTTTATCCAGTGCAACGCTGCGGATGAACGAAAAGGCTTCCCCCACGGTGTAGTGCTTGCGCAGATTGACGTATTCCGTGGTCATAATGGAACCTGCGGAATTGTCGGGATACTTGAGCAGTTCGTTGACCGAACGGCGCGTTTCGGGGGATGCGTTTTTGAGAATGCGCTGTACCACGTTGGCAGGCATTTCTTCGATGATGTCGGCGGTATCGTCGTCATACAGTTCATCGAGCAGTCCCGTCAGTTCGCGGTCGGTAAATGAAGTAATGAGTGTTTGTTGCTGATCCGAATCCATTTCAACAAAGGCTTCGGCAGCGAGTTCTTTGGGGAGCAGGCGGAAAATGACCAACAAACTGTCATTGTCCGTTTCCGACAGAATTTCCGCAATGTCTGCACCTTCCATGCAGGCAAGCATTTCGCGCAACTGCGGATATTTTTTGCCGGCAAGCAATTTACGGATGATCTCCGTGATTTTTTGAATGCCTTCCATTCGTATTCCTCCTGTTTATTGTTTTCCGGGAGTATTCTCCCACAGAAGTAATACGCAAAGAGACGGCAGTCGCAAACAACACGCACAACCTTTTCAGCCGCGTGTTATTGAAGTCCTCTGTGTGAAACAGACGGACTTGCCGCAAGAAATGCGTTATTGGTCGCGCAACTTCGCGGTCGGCCGCCGGAGTTTGCGCCGTTACTGTCTGCGTCCATGTCTGTTCCACCTCTTTTTCATGTTTAGAATACGGCACAATTGCCGATCATAAATATTATACGGTGAAAAGGCTTAAAAGTCAAGAAAAAACGATCCGAAAAAAAACAGTATTTTCCATGCAATCAGTTGCAAAACAGGGCAAATGATTTCAATATTGTAATCATTTGCAATCTTTATATCGTTGACAAAGGCAAGCGTTTTTTGCATAATATAAACGGAGATAACATTCAAGGGGCGGTGCATGACCGTCACCCTGTCCCGGAGGAGATCATGGAACAAGAAAGAGATAACACCGCAATGTCTGCACAGGACTCGCAAGACGTTCTGCTTTCCTTTTCTGCGGATGCGGAAAAAACCGAGCAGACAGCCGCCGCAGTGGATGAAAGTCTGGCCTCGGAAACTGCCGCCGCTTCCCGCATGGCGATCGGTTCGCGTAAAAAACAAGCGGATTTCATGCCTTTTGCAGAGCCGATCCTTTTGGATGAAGAAGCGCAGGAACTTGATGACGGGCAGTCGTCCGTGTTCGTTGTGCACGAAGCCGAGGCCGATCCCGAACCGACCGCAAAGCAGATCCGCAAAGCCGAACGCAATGCAAAAAAACAGGCGAAGCAGGATAAAAAATACGACAAACGCAAAGCAAAGGTGCAACGCCAGCAGAAAAACAACACACGGATCATGCTCGGCGGTACGATCTTTCTTGCCCTCATTTGCGCGGTCCTGTTATTTATGCATCACTATAATCTGACTTTTATGGACATTCCGGACGTGTTGTCCGGTGAAATGGAACTGACGCTTGAGCCGCCCACCGTGCCCTTGCACATTGCCGAACCCACCGAGACAGGGCCTGTTGCACCCGCAAAGGGCAATTACGTCGTCAGCAGTGACGAAGGGGTATATCTGCGTGAAAACGCAACCACGGAATCCACGCGCCTTGCCGCCCTGCAAAAAGGTACGCAACTGAGCATCGGTGCGTTTAAGTATGATGCGGCAAACGAAAGTTTTTGGGGACGCACAAGTGCGGACGGAATGTACGGCTGGGTGATCATGTCGGCACTGTCTCCCGTTGAGACGCAAGAACCGACCGCCGCCGCAGCCACAGACAGCATCGGCTGAGATTTACAAAAATAAAACCAACTGCCACCGGGTAGTGAATGCAAGCCTTTCAAGGGTGAAACGCCGAAAAGACTTAAAAAGAACCGTTTTCGGGCGGGTTCGGATTATACCTTTCACCCTGGTGAATGCAAAACAAAAGCATTCGTTAACACGTCGTTAGGTCTTTGAAGACGTGTTGAACGAATGCTTTTTTTGTTCCTCACGGAAAGTTGTGGGATGAAGAAAACAAATTTGAGTTTATCGGGGAGAATGGGAGTCAATCATGGGGACGGCTTGAAGTGATTGACCATACAAAAATAAAAAAGGTCAATCACATGAACTGTCCCCGTGATTGACGATGTGCACAAAACTATAAGCAAATAAAATATAATTAGATAAAACAATAAGTAACGAGTGAATAATCACATAAGTTTTGTTTTTTGAGTCCGCAAATCAGGGGACAGTTCATGCGATTGCCGTTTGAATATTTGTTTCGGCAATCACAGAAGCCGTCCCCGTGATTGGCTGCTCCCCGATAAACCGCAATTTGTATTTCTCTGAATCAAAAATCCTACAACTTTCCCTGAAGAACCTGTTTTGTTTAGGCTTCGGACCACACCCGTCACCCTATGATTCGAATTACAGATTTTATATATAGAGCGAAGCGGAACAAGCGATCGTTTCCGACATATTTGTGAAACGAATATATCACACACGAAGTGTATATCATGCACACTTGTGTGTTTATCTTCGCAGACGGTGCGCATATCATGTTCTTTCGGGCGCATAGATGCCTTATGTGAGACCGCTTATAACGGCAGTTCCATGTAACGCTTGCGTTCGGTGTAACCCAATTTTTCATACAGCGCAAGGGCACTGTGCGGCACGTTCCACACGTTGAGCGTCAGACAGTCGCAACGGCAGGCTTCGGCCTGCTGTTTTGCTTTTTCCATCAAAAGCGTGGCAATGCCTTTGCCGCGGCAGGTCGGTTCTACGTAGAGGTCATCCACGTACAACTCGCGTCGGCTCTGCAACAGCGGATGATCTTCCACCGTTTGCAGAATGCAGAATACGTAACCGCAAACGCCGTTGCCGTCAGCGACAAAAATATGATAATCGGGGTTCTGCAAGATGTTTTTCAGGTCATCGGGGCTGTATTTTGCACTGCCGGTTTTGAATATATCGGGCCTTGCGTTGCCGTGAAACGCGGCAATACCCAACAACATTTCATGTAAGCGTGCAATATCGTCGCAACACGCACGACGGATCGTCACTTCCATATTTCCGCCTCCAAGGTTTTTTTCAATTATAGGCCGTATAATCCCGTTTTGCAAGTGTTTTACGCGAAGAAACCGTGCAGTGTACAGGAAGAAATTCGCAATTGACATTCCCCGTGTATGCGTATATAATTAAAATAACTACTTATGCGTTTTTATATAAAAAATAGAGAAAGGTGATGCTCCATGTTCAGACGGTTGCAAAAAATGCTCCCCGTACTGTTGTCTGCCGTATTGCTCGGCGTTTGTTTTCTTGCAGGAAGTGCCGTGGCAAGCGAATGCGAACACAGTTGGGGCGATTGGACGGGGGAAAACGGTCTGCACCGCAGAGAATGTTCCCTTTGTCACCGCATAGAGGACGGAGAATGCACCTACTATTCCATTGTCCTGCGACCTACCTGCACCGAGGGCGGTTATACGGAACAGACCTGCACGCTGTGCAATGACGTTGTGCAGGCAAACCTCACCGATCCTGCGGGGCACAGATGGAATGACGGCGTCTGCACATTGCAACCGACCTGTGCACAGGCCGGGGAGATGCTGTTCACCTGTACGGTCTGCTCCGAAGAAAAAACGCAATCCCTTGCCGCAACGGGGGAACACACCGTGGTGATCGATGCGGCCGTTGCCGCCACCTGTACGCAGACAGGGCTGACCGACGGCGCACATTGTGCGGTGTGTAATGAAGTGATCGTGCAGCGTCAGGAAGTGCCGAAAAAAGCCCATGAATGGGATATGCAGAACATCGTAACGGTCACGCCGCCGACTTGTACGGACGGATTGGAACAAACAAAATGCAAGCATTGCGACGCGGTCGGTACACGTCCCGTTCCCGCCGTGCAGGAACACGGATACGTGGTAACGGTCCTTCCCGTCAATCCTACCTGTACTGCGGACGGACACACGGAAACAGCAATTTGCCCGACCTGCAAGACGGTGATGAAACACCCGGTCGTTCTGCCTGCCAAAGGGCACAATTGGGACGTGATGATGCACGTAGAGCCCACCTGTGACGAGGACGGCTTCTGCGACCGTTCCTGTGATCGGTGCGGCGCAAAAGAACAGTACGTCCGTATTCCGGCCGCGGGACATGATTATGTCGTGCAGAGCGCAAAAGCCCCCACCTGCACCGAAAACGGCTACTCTGCCTCCTGTGCGTGCAGTATTTGCGGTGACGTGCTGGCTTCGCGTGAGACCGTCAAAGCCTTGGGACATGATTTTAAGTCCGAAAGCAAGCGTGAGGCGACCTGTACGGTGAACGGTATGGAGGTGTTGCGCTGTACAAGGTGCGCAGAGACGAAAACGCAAACGTCGGAAAAACTCGGACACGATCTTGCGGTCGCTTCCACCACACCTGCCACCTGTACCAAAGCCGGTCTGGTGCTCAAAAAATGCAACCGCTGTGCGCACACGCTCACGCAAAGTCTGCAGGCACTCGGACACGATGAGATATATGACAAAACCCCCGCGACCTGCACCGAAGGCGGCTATACGTCAGTTTCCTGTTCGCGTTGTGATTATACCGACCGAATCAATTTCACCTCTCCCGCCGGACACAAGGGCGTACTCGTGCAACAGGTGAAGCCCACCTGCACGCAAGGCGGTTACGATGCGTATGCCTGTTCGGTCTGCGGCTATGAATATCAGCAGAACCTTACGCAGATGACCGAACACACGTGGGCACCGGGGCTGATTACACAGCCCACCTGCACCGAGGACGGATACACGTCATTTCAATGCCTTTATTGCAAGCAGACCAAAACGAGCAATACCGTGCCTGCAACGGGACACAAACTTGACAATCCCGTCGCGGGCGGCAACGGCACGCACGCAGGTGCCTGCAGCGTTTGTCTGGCGGCGGTGAGTGAGCCTTGTTCGGGCGGTGTGCTTTCGTGCCTGCAAAAGGCCGTCTGTGCGGTCTGCGGCGGAAGTTACGGCAATCCGACGGGCAAACACAGTTTCACAAAGTGGACAAGCATAAACAATTCCCTGCACCGATTGGACTGTGCCGACTGTGACACCGTGGGTGAGAGCACCGAAAAACACGCTTTTCAACAAGGCGATTTCATACAAGAGATCCGCGCGTTCGGCTATACGTGCAAGCAGTGTGCGCACAAGGTATGGGGCAGGCCCATCGGGGACGCCAACGGAGACGGTGAGATCTGCACGGTCAACGATGCGCGTGCGGCTTTGCGGTATGCCGTGGGGCTGGATACGCCGCGTGAAGTCGATCGCTCTGCGGCCGATGCCGACCGTGACGGCAACGTGACCACTGCCGATGCGCGCCTTCTGCTTCGGGCAAGCGTCGGTCTTGAAGAAGTCAAACGCAGTGTACTGTTTGTGGATGAAAACGGCAATTTGCCGAATTGAATATTTGGGTGATCATATGAAAAAATTATTGAAAAAATCCATCGCGCTGGTGTTAACGGCACTGATGTTGCTCAGTTGCATATCCGCCGCCTTTGCCGCAGAGGGAGAACGCTATACGCTCACGTTCGTTTATACCGATGCGGACGGCAAAACGCATACCACGAGTCAATCCCTTGCGCAGGGGGCGCCGATTCCCGAAAACAGTTACAAGCCCGCAAGCGAAGTCAGCCAGACTTTCAGCGGTTGGTTTGCGGATGAAGATTACACGCAAACGGCTCCTGCGGAAATGCCTGCCGAAGACCTGACGCTGTATGCAAAAATGGAATGGATCGACTATGCGGTGTATTACGTGCTGGACGGGGAAGATTTTGCCGAACAGCACTATCACTACGGCGATACGATCGCATTCCCCGAACTTGTTGCGGAAAAAGGCTATGCTTTTTCGGGTTGGTCGGACAGCGAAGGCAAGATCTATACGCAGGAAGACGTTGTGGTGCGTCAGATGCATCTGTACGGCAGTCTGACGCATACGCAATACCAACTGCATTACACGGTCAACGGTACGCACTACGACAGCCGGACCTATCACTATGAAGACGTGATCGACTATCTTGTGTACCCCGAACAGACGGGTTATACGTTCAGCGGTTGGTTTGCCGACGAAAACGGCACCGTAGAAGCCCCCGCAACCATGCCCGATGCGGATCTTACCGTTTACGGTACGCAAACACATGATTTTTACAGCATTTCGTATTGGGTGAACGGTGTGGATACGGGTGTGAAGCAAACCGACTACCACTACGGTGATACCGTCCGTCCCATCACATCCTACGATAACGTCGAGGGAATGTCTTTCTCGGGATGGTTTACCGATCCCGAACTCGAAGATCCCGTTCCCGAAACCATGCCTGCGGAAAACTTGATTCTGTACGGTAAGCAGACGCCCAAGGAGTACGTGCTGACGTATTGGCTGGACGGCTACTATCATACGACGAAGACATATAAGTTCAACGAAGAGATCACCTATCTTGCGCACACCGAAAAGGAAGGCTATACATTTTCGGGCTGGCTTCTTAAAAACGATGAAAAAGCCCCTTTGCGTATGCCTGCGCACGATGTTGACGTATACGGTACTTATAAGGAGATCGCGTCCTCCCGTTTTGAGGGATCCGCGCATGAAAATATCATCGTCGGTGATTTCGTGACGGTCGTATTTTCTCTGGATGCGCCGTATCTGAATGCGTTGCACGTCACCGACATCCTTTTCGATTCGGACGTGTTGCGTCCGGACAGTATGCAGGTGTTGTGTGAACAGGGTGAGATCAGCACCGATCTTGCAAGCCGTACGGCAGACATTACACTGGCTGAAAATACGGATCTGGACGGCGATATTTTACAGTTGACGTTTGAAGTGTACAAAAATGCAAAGGTCGGTGTACAGGAGGTCACTTTGCTTGCCGAAACCACGTCGGATATGGGGGCAGGTTCGGTAAAGATTCCCGTGCACGTCACGCCTGCAAAGGTGTTTGTCATCTGCGCCGAGCACAATTATGAAGGCGGCCGCATCGTTGCACAAAACAACGGTACGCACCTTTTGTACTGCGCAAACGAATGCGGTGTTTACGAAAGCATCCGCTGTGCAGGCGGTACGGCGACCTGTCAGCAGAAAGCGGTCTGTTCGGTTTGTGAAGCCGAATACGGCCGCAGGGAAGACCATCAGTTCACGGGAGCAACGCGCCCGAATGACAACGGCACGCATTCCTATGCCTGCGCCTTCGGTTGCGGCGAATACGGCAATACGGTCAACTGCACCTACGGTGTTGCGTTGAAAAACGACGCAAAAGACACGCACAAACTGACCTGTGAACACTGCGGTTACAGCACCGATGAAAACTGTTACGGCGGCACGTTTACCTGTCTTGCGGTCGGCGTTTGCGAACGCTGTAAAGCCGAATACGGCGAACCTCTTGCGCATTCCTATACGGGTGCGGTCAAAAACAACCACAACGCAACGCACGATTATCTGTGTGTGAACGGCTGTAACGCCTACGGCGGCAGTACGCAGTGTGCGTTTACTTATGAAAACAAATCCGCAGGTATTCACGTCAAAACCTGTTCGGAATGCGGATATTCCGTCGATGAATACTGTTCCGACGGCAAAGCCACCTGCCTTGCTCCTGCCGAATGTCTGTATTGCAAGACCGCTTACGGCAACGTACTCAAACATGATTACAGCGGCAACGGAAAAGACAACGGTGACGGCACGCATTCTCTGCAGTGTGTGAACGGCTGCGAACAGTTCGGCGCACCGCAACCGCACACGGCAGGCGCATATGCCCCCGACGGTGACGGTACGCACACGGCAGTGTGTACAAACTGTCCTGCCGTTTTTGAGGGCAACTGCGAGGGCGATACGGCCACCTGTATTGCGTTGGCTGTCTGTTCGGTCTGCGCGGGTGAATACGGCACAAAACCCGATCATTCCTATACCGGCAACTTTGCACCCAACGGGGATGATACGCATAGCCGTCTTTGCGTCAACGGATGCGAAAAAACAGGCGGCGAAAAGACGAATTGCACCTACGGTGAATGGGTAGGGGACGGCGTGAGCAAGCACACCAAGACCTGCACCGTTTGCGGCGGCACCAAATCGGAAGATTGCACGGGCGGTACGGCAACCTGCACGCAAAAGGCCGTTTGCGACGTCTGTAAGGCTTCTTACGGCGAATTTCTGCCGCATACCTATCCCGAAGGGGAGACGGGTATGCCGCAATCCAAGCAAAACGGCACACACACGCGCTATTGTACTGCCTGCAAACAGGATGTGGTGCTGGATTGCACCTATGAATACACCCCCAATTACAACGGCACGCATTTTGCAAAATGTTCTGCGTGCAACTACACCCTTGCAAAAGAGGAATGTTTCGGCGGAAAAGCCACTTGCGAACAGCAGGCGGTCTGCCAAGGCTGTAACGAGAAATACGGCGAGAGACTTGCCCACAGTTACACGGGTGCGGCCAAATACAATGAAGACAATGCCACACACTGTCTGCAATGTGTCAACGGCTGTGAACAGTACGGCAGTGAGAAGATCGCCTGCACACCCGACAGCTTTGTTTCCAACGGCAACGGTACGCATTCCGCGCAATGTACGCAGTGCGCCGGTACGCTGACGCAGGATTGTTCGGGCGGCACGTCCACCTGTGAACAAAGGGCTGTTTGTGCGGTCTGCAAGCAACCGTACGGAACGGACGGGCATCAGTTCACCCTCGTAAAATATGATGAAACCCACCATTGGTGGGCTTGTACGGGATGTGATGCGCTGACACAGAAAGCGGAACATCAGTTCAGCGAATGGACAACGCAAAGCGAAGCCTCTCTCACGCAGGCAGGCGAACGCTGGAGATTCTGCTATCAGTGCGGTGTCACGTTTACCGAGGTGATTCCGCGTGAAGTGCAGTACGGCGATGTGAATGCCGACGGCACCGTAGCGGTGTCGGATGCAAGAACGGCACTTCGTGTTTCGGTCGGCCTTGAAACGCTTTCCGAGGCCGCCTACATACTGGCCGACGTCAACAAGGACGGCAAGGTGGAAGTGTCGGATGCACGTCTGATCCTGCGCGCTTCGGTCGGGCTTGAAAATGCCGCCGATTGGGGAACGGTATCGTTTGACAACAACGGTAATATTGTCAACTGAACGGCATAATAAGGGGACTGCGCCGCAACACACGGAACAGCCCCTTTTTTATGGTTCTTCATGCAAAGTTATGGATTGTAAAATAAGATAAATTATGATTTAGCGAAATGCTTTCGATAATGATATATCCGCGATGCGGATATGATATATCTGCGATATGATGAATGATATATTTGCCAAGGCAAATATGAAGGGTCGCTACGCTCCGATTATAGAAGTTTTTTAGAGCGAAGCGAAACAGCGACAGCATCCGACATATTTGTGAAACAAATATATCATACGCGACGCGTATATCATGCACGAAGTGTATATCATACGCACCCAAAGGTGCGTATATCATTATTATGATTTATGCCAATAAATCATAATTTAATTGCAGCATTCCCAAACTTTCCATGAAGATTCCGTTTGAAAGTCTTGGCATTTGTTTGGGTTTATGTTAGAATGGATGCAGAAAAAGGGATCGGAGTGGTTGTATGAAACTCGAGAAAAAACTGACCTATAAGCAACTGAAATACTATGCTCGCATGGCGGCGGAAAGTTATGTGGTGGATCCTGTGCATCAATATGCCACCAAGCACGAAAAATGGAGAAAAAAGTATGACTACCATTTCATGCTCGCGCGGCTGATGACGTCCAACCGGGAGGACATCATTTATGTGGATGAACAAGAGCGCGGCATCTGCATCTGGCGCGATGCGCACAATGCCTACACGATCTTCGATTTCTGGCTTTGTCCGAACTGGCCCTTCCTTGCTTTTTATGCAAAAAGTACGGTCAAAATGCTCAAAGCCTACGGCCATCTCGATGCCAAGGTGTTCGACAAAAATACACTGATCATTTCGCCCGTGTTTGTCGATCCCGCCCATCAGGGGCAGGGCATCGCCACCAAACTCATCCGCGAAGGCATTGCCGATCTTGTGCCGCAGGGCTACAAACTCGGCCTTGAAACGCAGAATCCCGACAATGTGGCGTTTTATGAAAAACTCGGTTTCAGAACCAAAAAGTACGTTTATTTCAAAGGTGAAAAGATCCATAATTATTATATGGTATACGATCCCGACGCCGCAGAGAAGTAACAAAACAGAGAGTCTGCACGCAAAGTATGATTTATTGGCATAAATCATAAAAATGATATACGCACCTTTGGGTGCGAATGATATACACTTCGTGCATGATATACGCTTCGCGTATGATATATTTGTTACACAAATATGTCGGATGCTGTCGCTGTTTCGCTTCGCTCTAAATGTATATGTAATTTCATAATAATTCTATAATCGGAGCGTAAGCGACCCTTCATATTTGCCTTGGCAAATATATCATTCATCATATCGCAGATATATCATATCCGCGTCAAGCGGATATATCATTCACCGGCAGGTGTAAATTGCACCAATTCCCGCCTTTGTGCAAGAATCAAAATAAACGACCGTAACAGAGAAGTTGTTACGGTCGTTTTGCGTTTTGCGATCAGAAGATGCTGTTGAAGAAATCGCGGATGCGTTGGACAAGTCTTCTGAAGAAGTCAAAGATCTTTTCAAAGAAATTCATGTCTTCCGCTGTTTTATCACGCCACTGTGCATACAGGTTCAGACTCGTGTTTTCAAGCACGATCTCATCGCCGCGTGCATAACTCGTGCCGCTGCCGTCGGCTTCGGTGTTCCATGCAACGAACACTTTGTCGGCATAATCGAATTCACAGTAGGGTGCTTCAAAGATTTCGCCTTTGTGCAGGGCTTCTTCGTGGAACATGGCACCCGTGCCGCCGTTTGCGTGGAAGAACACGCGCGCACCGTCACTGCGCAGTGCGCCGTTGAGGAAGGTCTTTCTCTGCTTGATGAACTTCATCAGCACGTCATCAACGTACGCGGTATATTTGTTTGCCGTTGCGGTGTACGTGTCGGTTTCAAACGTGTTCCAGCGGATGGCGTTCATCACTGCGGAATCGGTCATGGAAACGGAATCATTCTTAAATGTATTGATGTAGGAAGTCGTCAGCAAGGGCGAGAAGACGTTCTGCCATTCTGCGGCCGCATTTGTAAAGAAATCGTCATGACGGAACAGGGCATTGAGAACGGTGGGGAGATATTTTGCAGCGTTTTCTGCTCTGTAGTAAATAACGCCTGCCCACCAACCGTTTGCGTTTTTCAGATTTGTGCCGTAAACGGAAAAACTGTTGCCCAGTGCGTAGTCAAAGTCCCACACGGGAGCCGCAACAAACACATCGCTGTCGGCATCTTTGTAAATGTAAAACGAGGTCAGACCTGCATCCAGATTGCGCACGTATTCCTGGAAAACATACATTTTTACAAACGATTCCACGTCAATATATTCCGTGTAGTGTTTGCCGAGGCTGTTGTAACCGTCTTCGGAGAACACGGCATCTTCAAATTCCTGGTACAGTGCGCTGATATATTTGACCTGTGCTTCGCTTGCGTATTCGGGAGCTTTGAGCACAACGGTCTGATTGCGTGCGGTCACGAAACCGCTGACTTCGTTGACATAACGGTTGGGCAATTCATACTCAAGCAGATAACCGCCGCTGATCACTTCGGGATCATTGGGGATGTTCAGCCATTTCTGCGTGTTTGCCTGCAGTTTTTTGAAATCCGCCTCATGTGCACCGCCGAGGGAATAGGTATCGAGATCGGCATCGTTGACGTCCTCTGTGTTGCCCTCAAGATCGGTGATATCCACACGTGTTTCACCGACTTCCACGCTCTCACACAGCAGATAATTGCCGTAATACGCGCCGTCAATATACAGATCAACTGAAATGTGTTCCGATGTAAAGTCAAGGCCGACATCCTGCGCCAGCGTGAAAGCAAAGTGATTGCGAATGTCGGAATTGTCCAGATAATTTGCCAATAAACTCCATTTTTTGGCTTTGCCCATGCCGAACAGATCGGTTTTCTTATCGAATTTAATATTATAAGGCTTTTTGGTCAGAGCCCAAGTGGAATTGCCGCGTCCTTTGATGTATTCAAGTTCTTTTTCGAGCACCGTTTCACCGTCGTTGAGAATGACGATGTTCGCCGGTTCTTTGTGGGCTTTGTCTGCGTGAACGGCATCCATGGAGCCCGATGCGGTGGAAATGTGCAACGACGGCACATTGGCCGATTGCAACACCGTCAGCGTCCTTGTTTTGCCGCCTGCGGTAAGGGTATAGGTCTGATTGTGTGCGAGGGCGATCTTGTCACCGTCTGCAAGGGCGGTGCCGTTGAGACTGACTGCGCCGTCGGCGGACGTATGCACGGTCAGGTCGCTTGCATCGGCATCGGACGGCAGGAACAGATAAGCCTTGTCGCCGCTTACCCATTGGTCGATCTGCACCTGCGATTCACCGACCGTGGCTGCTACGCCGAAGTCGGGACCGTTACCGGCCGCATGGGCAAATATGACCGTGCCGCAAAGAAGAACAGCAAGGGTCAAAGCAAGCAACAGAAATTTTTTGGCCGCTTTCATAATAACACGCTCCGTTTCTTGTTTTTTTTGTACCGTTTCCAGTATAGCAAATAATTACACAAAAAACAAGCCAATTTTTGTTAATGAAGATAAATACTGTATAAACTTTTGCATTTTTTTTGGAGAAAGTTCCTTGAAAACCTTGACTTCGCCTTAATTTGTATTATAATGGATATGAATACACAAAAAGGAAAGGATGTATTTTTATGAAAAAGACCCTTGCCGTCCTTATGAGTGTTTTAATGCTGTTGGTCGCTGTTATGCCCACCGCATTTGCTTCAATGGACGAATCTCTGCTCTACGGTGACACCGTGATCACCTCCGACAAGGAATACCGTGTGGTCGGTAGTGTCATTGAAAGAAACATCATCCTCAACAACGCAGAAGGTTCCGAACAGAGAAAATGCTTTGTTCTGGAGATCGATCTGAACAACCCCGATCTTTCCATCATGGCAACCTATAAAAACGCCGAAGTGACCACCGATTGGGAAAGAACCACTGTCCGCAGCCAGGCAAGAGCCGCTGAACTGAAGTACGGCGTCAATGTTGTCGGTGCCATCAACGGCGGTTTCTACAGCACCGAAACGGGCGAACCCTCCGGTCTGCTGATCATGAACGGCAAACTCGGCCATGCCTCCAACGGTTCTCCCTATTTTGCCATTCTCAATGACGGCACGGCTGTTCTCAGAGAAGGCAATGTCAGCACCGCAGATGTCAAAGAAGCGGTTGCAGGTAAAATTTGGCTTGTCAAGAACGGCAAGAACGTTGCTCCCGCAAACAAACTCAACCCCAGAACCGCTGTCGGCATCAAAGCGGACGGTACGGTCGTTTTCTTCGTCGTTGACGGCAGACAGGATCCCGATTCCGTCGGTATGGACTATCCGGAAGTGGCTGCCTGCATGATCGCTTTGGGCTGTGAAACGGCACTCGAACTCGACGGCGGCGGATCCTCCACCATGCTCGCCAAGCGTGAAGCCTCCGATCTGAACTGCTCCAACAGCCCCAGTTACGGTTATGAAAGAACCGTTGCCACCTCTTTGCTGGTCGTGACTTCCGCACAACCCAGCGGTGTGTTCGATCACGTCACGTTCTCTGAATCTCTTTATCTGTGCTCTCCCATGGAATCGGTCACCGTTTCCGCAGTGGGTGTTGATGCAAACGGCTTCTCCGCAAAGATCCCCGCAGGCGGTTCTTTGCAGTTGGCAAATGATTCTCTGGGCAAACTCAACGGCAACAAATTCGTCTCCAACGGCGAGATCGGTTACGTAGACGTCAATTATGTTCTCAACGGTGAAGTGGTTGCCACCTCCGTCATTCGTGTCACCCACAGCGCAGACAACATTTTTGAATCTCTTTACAACCGCATCATGCAGTTCTTCTACAACATCATCAACACCATCAAACTCCTCATTGACAAGTTTGATGAAAAGATCCTCAGCAAAATGTAAGCATTCTGCATCCGACAGGGGCAAAGCACCGATGTGTTTTGCCCCTGTTTTTTTGCCTGTTTGCGGAATACTTGGTAATTATAATGGCTGTAAATTATGATTTACAAGTTCTAAACGCAAAACGCTAAATGCTAAACGAGTGGAAACAATTTGATTGTTTTATCATTTTTAATTTACGTTTTGCCGTTCTGTTTGACCGATTTTGCTTCAAACGACAGAAAAACTTGCTG